>JAOZPM010000071.1:0-16043 GCA_029932765.1 Bacteroidales bacterium
CCAGAAGTATCTTTAAAAGGATCACCAACAGTATCACCAACTACAGCAGCTTTATGAACATCAGAACCTTTACCATACTCAACACCGTCGATAGTAACACCATCTTCAACCATTTTTTTAGCATTGTCCCAAGCACCACCAGCATTAGACTGGAAGATAGCCATAAGTACACCTGTTACAGTTACACCAGCTAATAAACCACCTAACATTTCAGGACCACCAACAAAACCCACTAATACAGGAGATACGATGGCAAGAATACCCGGAAGAACCATTTCTTTAATAGATGCTTTAGTAGAGATATCAACACATTTGTCGTATTCTGCAACACCATCAGCTTTATCGAAAATAGCACGATCTTCAGGAGTGGCTTTCGACATATCTGAATCATATTTACGCATTACTGCTAGAGCATCTTTTAATGCAGGGATCTCTCTAAACTGACGACGAACTTCTTCAATCATTGCCATAGCAGCACGACCAACAGCATTCATTGCCAAAGCAGAGAATACGAAAGGAAGCATACCACCAACAAATAAACCAGCCATTACAGTTGATTTAGAAATATCGATAGTAGATATATTTGCTTGTTGCATAAAAGCTGAGAATAAAGCCAATGCAGTAAGAGCTGCAGAAGCAATAGCAAAACCTTTACCAATAGCAGCAGTAGTATTACCAACAGCATCTAATTTATCAGTACGTTCACGAACCTCTTTAGGCAGCTCAGCCATTTCTGCAATACCACCAGCATTATCAGAAATAGGACCGTAAGCATCTACTGCCAGCTGAATTCCAGTATTAGCAAGCATACCCACAGCAGCAATTGCAATACCATAAAGACCAGCAAAGTGGAAAGAAAGAATAATTGCAGTAGCAATTAATAAGATAGGAATAGCTGTTGACATCATACCAACTCCTAAACCAGCAATCAATGTTGTGGCAGGGCCAGTAACTGATTGCTTAACGATAGACATTACTGGCTTAGTACCAGTGCCTGTATAATATTCTGTAATTTTACCAACTCCAAGACCAGCAACAAGACCAACAATAGTAGCATAAAATACGCCAATTGATGTAAAATCATGTCCTTTGAAACTCCATTCGGTAGGTAAAAAACTATCAATCATAAAATAAGAAACTACTATCATAATACCAGCAGAAAGAAATTCGCCAATATTAAGAGCAGTTTGTGGGTTGCCACCATCTTTTACTTTTACGAAAAAAGTACCGATGATAGAAACAATAATACCTGCAGCAGCAAGTGCTAAAGGCAAGAATACAGCTCCCAATTGAAATCCTTCGAAAGAAGGAAGAACAAAGAAAGCAGCTCCCAATACCATAGTTGCAATAATTGAACCTACAAAAGACTCAAAAAGGTCAGCTCCCATACCGGCAACATCACCAACGTTGTCACCAACGTTATCAGCAATAGTAGCTGGGTTTAATGGGTGATCCTCAGGAATACCAGCCTCAACCTTACCAACAAGGTCAGCGCCAACATCAGCAGCTTTGGTATAAATACCACCACCAACACGAGCGAAAAGAGCAATTGAAGAAGCTCCTAGAGAGAATCCTGAAATAATATTAAGCACCATAGTTACACCATTTGCAGATGTAATATCATATATTGTAGCGTAAAGGATAAATAACATACTCAATCCAAATACACCTAAAGAAACAACACCTAAACCCATTACAGCGCCACCAGAGAATGCAACCTCTAGAGCTTTGTTTAGTGAAGTTCGTGCTGCGTTAGTAGTTCTAACGTTTGCTTTTGTTGCTATGCGCATACCTATAAAACCAGCTAAAGCCGACATTAAAGCACCCACAACAAATGATAATGCAACGAAGCCTGTTGAATTGGCTTCAGAATTTCCTTTAAATACTAAAAGTACTGCCACTGCTAATACAAATACTGATAGTACTTTGTATTCAGCCTTTAAGAACGCCATGGCGCCATCAGCAATATTTTTTGCAATTATGGCCATCTTTTCAGTGCCAACTTCTTGTTTGCTAACCCAACCTGCTTTTAGGAACATAAAAATGAATCCTACTATTGCTGATGCTGGAATTAGATAAAATAAATTATCCATCTTAATCTTTAAATTTATGGTTTGTTATTATAAAAAAATATTTCTAAAATATTGGCGCAAAAGTAATTTAAAAAAAGTCTTCTTCTATGCTTTTTTTTAGGCTTACTTATCATATATTGTTAAAAAATAACACTTTGAAAATATGATTAGCCTCTTTTATCAATACTTAGTTATCAGTTGATTATATCTACAATATATTTGATTTGATATAACTAATTATATAATATGCTAATGATGTTAAATATCAAACAATTACCAATCCCTAAAACACACATAATAATTACATATTCTTATTGCATTTTTACATAAAAAAACCATATCCGAAATATCAGATATGGTTTCTTGCTATAAATATTATATGCTTGTATAGTTGCTAGAAACACCTTTACTAAACAATAATAGTGTCTTATTTAAGCTCTTTATTCAAAATTTCAACCCAATGAGCTACATTAGCATCAGCATGCTCTTCGTCATTATCAAGGTCTATTGCTAACCCTCTAAACATATCACCATGTAGTGCTTCTGACTCTTTAAAAGTAAGTCCTTGGTTTGGCCATTGTGCTACCAAATTAATATTGTGATTCTTTACGTGAGAATAAATTCTTTCCATACCATCAACAAAATTGAATGGATAACGCATTTGATCTCCTAAACCATAAAATGCAACATTTTTACCATTCAAATCTACATTATCATCTTCCATTTTATGAAGAAACTTATACCATATGTTATCATCTGTTGCATCTTCCCAACTTTCAGAACCTACAGTAGAACAACCCATTATTAAATTCTTATAGTGAAATAAATGCTTAGGCTCAGCCTTACTTAAATCAATTATATCTATGTCTGCATCACCATATTGTTCCTTTATTTTTTTTGCTACAGCCTCTACATTTCCTTTTAGTGGCCAATAAAATAATCCAATTTTTTTCATATGTTTATGTTTTTAATCCAATTCTGATTTGGAGTTTATTTGTTAATCTATTTATTTAGTATTTTCAAATTATTACTTTGTTTTAGCAATAAAATAATATTTACAAAAGTAAAAAAATAATTCATTATACAGTTTTAATACATGTATTTTTAATAAATCTTAACTCCAAACTAATATTACTTTCTAAATTATGACTCCTAATAGAATTATTAGTTAACTTTGCAATACGGATAAATCTAATATATTATGAAGTATAAAACAAAATCTTTATGGAATTTTTTCATTAGAAATTTTGGGCAAGGGCTACTATTTGTAGTGCCTATAGCTGCAACATTTTTAGTACTTTACTATCTATTCCAAGAGCTAGATGCTATATTTCCTTTTCAATTACCTGGCTTAGGAATCGTAATAATTATTGTCGGAGTAACTACTATTGGTTTTATTGGCTCTAAATTAGTAACATCTCCAATATTTGGTTTTTTCAATAAGCTAATAAACAAAACTCCTATAATTAAGATAATTTACAGTTCGGTAAAGGACTTATTATCAGCATTTGTAGGCAATAAGAAGAAATTTACTAAACCTGTTTTAGTAAAATTAGTACGTGATAGTGAGGCTAGCCAAATTGGCTTTTTAACACAAGACGATCTTACAAATATAGGAATCGGTGCTGGAATGGTAAGTGTATATGTGCCCTTTTCGTATAGTATAATGGGCAATTTATATGTAGTACCAAGCCATAATGTAAAAGCACTGGACATTTCGCCAACGGATGCAATGAAATTTATTGTTTCGGGTGGAGTTACAAATGTTTCGGAAAGAGCAGAATTAATAGATGATAATAAAAACACTTTAAAAGATAATAACTAATTATGAATTGGAAACTAGAACCGCTTAATGAGCAAGAGATAGCAAATAGAATTATAGAATATAAGAAAAATGGGTCAAAATTATTAAATGACCGACAAATTGTTCAAACTATTCTGAGCTGTATAGACCTAACTACTTTAGAAGGAAGCGACACCGACGAGAAAGCAAAAGACTTATGTAAATCGGCAAGAAGTTTCAAAAAGAATGGTACAGACATCCCCAATGTTGCAGCAGTATGTTTCTACCCTCCTTTTGCAGCAATAGCAAAAGCTCAACTTAAAGGGTATGGAATAAATGTAGCATGTGTTGCGGGAGCTTTCCCTAGTGGGCAATCTCCTTTAGAAGTGCGAATTGCCGAGGTGAAATATGCAGTGGAGCAAGGCGCTGACGAAATTGATATGGTAATTTCTAGAGGCCGATTCTTACAATATGATTACGATTATATTTATAAGGAAGTAAAGGAAATAAAGGAGGCTTGTGGCGAGGCTCATCTCAAAGTAATTCTTGAAACTGGTGAATTGCAAGATTTGAATAAAGTAAGATTAGCTTCAGAAATAGCAATAGCTGCTGGAGCTGACTTTATTAAAACCTCCACAGGTAAAATGCAACCTGCTGCTACTTTGGAAGCTTTTACAGTGATGCTAGATGTTATTAAGGCACATTACGACAAAACTGGTATAATGATAGGAATAAAACCTGCAGGTGGAATTTCGGAAGTAGATGTTGCAATGGATTATCTTTATGTGCTGGAAAATGTATTAGGCGAAAAATGGATGAATAACACATGGTTCAGAATTGGAGCTAGCAGACTAGCAAATAAAGCTCTAATGAAATTAATGTAAGCATTAATGAAAATGGAGAATCTAAATGGTAAAAATTCTCAATAAAGGTTTATTCACATTATAAAATCAACTAAAACACCAATATTTTTTGTAAATGTTGGTGTTTTTTTTGCTAATTTTACAACTGTTTTGTAAATTACAAGGCTAATAAAGATTGTATCAAACTCCGACGAATGCTCTAAGCATCACTCCTAAAGTAGAGTACAATGTTTCTACGTTAATTTTTTTGATGAAATAATTCTACATTCTACACTCCATACTAATACGTACGTGTACGCAATTTATAATTATTAAGATTTTCGTAGTGTAAATTTAAAGCGTTGTGGTTTCTATTTTATTTAGAACACATAAATAACAAATTATATAAACAACATAAAAACAACACATATGAAAATTTATCAATCAGATCAAATCAAAAACATTGCTCTTGTTGGCGGGGCCAAATCAGGAAAGACCACACTGGCTGAAGCCATGCTTTTCGAAGGTGGAAGTATAAAACGCAGAGGAAATATTGATGATAAAAATACTGTTTCAGATTTTCGTGATATAGAGTTCGACAAAGAAAATTCGGTGGTCTCTACAGTTATGCATACTGAATATGGTGGCAAAAAAATTAATATTATCGATACTCCAGGTACTGCATCATATGTGGGAGAGGTAATTACAGCACTTAATGTAGTAGATACAGCTCTTTTGGTTGTAGATGCTCACGAAGGTCTTAATGTAGGAGTAGAATTAGGTTGGAGAAATACTTCTCGTTTAAATGTACCTACAGTTTTTGTTATAAATCAACTAGACCATGAAAAGGCTAAATTTGACGAAACTCTTGCTCAACTTCAAAATGCTTATGGAGACAAAGTTACGGTGGCTCAATACCCAGTAAATCAAGGCCCAGACTTTGATACGGTAATTGACTTGGTTTATATGAAGCAAATCAAATATCAAAAAGGTGGAGGTGATGCTGTTATTACTGATATTCCAGACTCAGAAAAAGACAAAGCTGAAGATTTACAAAAATTATTAATCGAAGCTGCCGCTGAAGGATCAGAGGAGCTTATGGAAATTTATTTCGAAGAAGACACTTTAACTATAGAGCAACTTCGCGAAGGAATACGATTGGGCATTGCTCATCGTAAATATTTCCCTGTATTTATCACTTCTGCTAAAGAGTGTATTGGAGCAGGTCGTTTACTTGAGTTTATAGCCTTATCAGCTCCACGTCCGGCACGTAGTCCAAGAATGACAAAAGATGGTACTAAAGAATATAACTCTAACCATAAAGATAATCCTACCCTATTTGTTTTCAAAACAGAAGTAGAACCTCACGTAGGTGAAGTTGCTTATTTTAGAGTATATGGTGGCGAAATTACCGAAGGAATGGATATGATTAATACTTGCAAGGGCAGCAAAGAACGCCTTTCTCAATTATTAGTTAGCAATGGCAAAGACCGACAAAAAGTAAGTACGCTAATGGCTGGTGACATTGGTGCTGCAATAAAACTGAAATCTGTTCATAGTAGCGATACCCTTTCTGACCCTGATCATAAAGATGTGAAATTAGAAAGAATTACCTACCCTCCTTATAAATATTCGGTTGCCATTAAAGCAAAGAATTCTACTGATGATGAAAAACTTGGATTATTATTACACGAAATGCATAATTCTGACCCTTCATTTGGTGTTAATTATTCAAGAGAGCTGAAGCAGCTTATTCTTACAGGAATGGGTGAGCAGCATATAAATATAGCAAAATGGTATTTCGATAAAATACATAAAATAGAGTTTGAGTTTATAAGCCCTAAGATTCCTTATCGCGAAACTATTACCAAATCGGCAAAAGCTAGTTATAAGCACAAAAAACAATCTGGTGGCTCTGGTCAGTTTGGCGAAGTACATATGCTTATTCAACCTTATACCGAAGGCTATTCTCATCCTAGTGATCTTAATGTAAGAAAAACTGAAGAGTATAATCTAGAATGGGGTGGAAAACTAATGCTTCATAACTGTATTGTTGGTGGAGCTATTGATGCTCGTTTTATTCCTGCTATTCTTAAAGGAATAAACGAACGTATGGAAGAAGGTCCTCTAACGGGCTCTTATGCTCGCGATATCGTTGTATATATTTATGATGGTAAAATGCACGCTGTAGATTCAAACGAAATATCGTTTAAGCTAGCAGGTCGTCATGCTTTTAGCACCGCATTTAAAAATGCTAAACCTAAAATTATGGAGCCTATTTACGATGTAGAAGTATTTGTTCCTGAAGAAATGATGGGCTCAGTAATGACTGATTTACAAGGTCGTAGAGCTTTAATTATGGGAATGGGCGCTGAAGGTCACTACCAAAAAATTAGCGCTAAAGTTCCTCTTGCCGAAATGGATAGATATAGCACTTCGCTTAGTTCATTAACTTCTGGCCGTGGTGCTTTTATGATGGAATACGATGAGTATAAAGCTGTTCCTTCTGACGTACAAAAAGAACTTCTTAAGAAGTACGAAGAAGATAGTAGCAACGACGACGAATAGATTTATTCTATCATTATAAAACAGAAAGAGGTAGCTATGCTACCTCTTTTTTTTGTATTGTTTGTTCTAATTACAATCTAAAAAGCTTACTCTTCGGGTAAAATCTTTACACTTCTTAATTTACTAAATAATTATCTAAATGCAATATTCGACTAATCTAGTATCTGCTCCGGAAAAAAAATAATCGACCCAAAAAAGATTATCCCTGCAACCCATGAAATACTAACAAGAATTATTGAAACTTTAAGTTTACCTCTTTCATCCGAGCTCAACTCCTTAGAATGTCTATACGCTGATATTATTCGAAAAAAATCAAATGTATTATTAATATAGCCCGTAAATTTTGGATTAATTCTATACATTATTATATTCACTTCTTTCCTTAAAATAAAGTGTATAATTCCAGGAACTCCTATGAATAAAAACGATAAGAAGAACAGTATTTTAATTGCCATATCAAATAATTATATACATTGTGAATTAAGCATAAAAAAAGCCCAAACCAATAAAGGAAAGGGCTTTTAGCATTAAATATTTTTAATGTTATTCAGGAGAAATTGCTTCTACTGGACAAACATCTGCACAAGAACCACAGTCAGTGCATAAATCTGCGTCAATTACGTAGATATCTCCTTCAGAGATTGCTTCAGTTGGACACTCATCAATACAAGTACCACATGCTGTACAATCGTCATTAATTACATAAGCCATATCGCTAATTTTTTATATGTTAATAATATTAATTTCTTAAAACGCTGCAAAGATAAATAATGTTTGAAAACAACAACCTTATTAGCAATATTTATAATGGTTCTAAATAACAACTAATTTTAGTTTAATTAATATTTGGCATAGTTTTATTTTTAAATTTTACATCTACAAATATTTTGTAGTATACTATTTTAATATCTGTATTACAGATATATGCAGTTAATCACATCAAAATTTTGTTAATACTGTAACGTTCTATAAAAGCAATCTTTATTATAATGTATATATTATACATTATAACCTATTATATATATATTCAAATACAAACATTAATCACAAAAAAAGCCTATGTAATCCCTATCAGATGAAACGATAATTCTTTTACATTTGCTCGTGAATTTTAACACATAAGTAATAACATACATATAATTAAAAATGGCGACTAAAAATAACAAAATCGAAGTCGAAAGGATAGTTATAAAGTTTGCAGGTGACTCTGGAGATGGTATGCAACTTTCAGGAACTCAGTTCACTGATGCCGCAGCTATTTTAGGAAATGACCTAGCAACTTTCCCTGATTTTCCATCAGAAATTCGCGCTCCGCAAGGAACAATAGCTGGAGTTTCTGGTTTTCAAGTTCATATTGGACATGCAGACATCAACACCTCTGGTGATTTGGCTGACGTGTTGGTAGCACTTAACCCTGCTGCACTGGAGTACAATCTTAAGCATGTTAAACCTGGCGGAACAATTGTTCTTGACACAGACAGCTTTAATGCAAAAGCTTTCAAAAAAGCTAAACTTACTACTAACCGTCTTGAGGATGGTTCACTAGATGGTTTTATAGTAATTGAAGCTCCTGTTACTACTCAATGTAGATTAACGTTGAAAGAAACAGGTCTTGATTCAAAGACTATTGACAAAACAAGAAACCAGTTTATCACGGGTTTACTTGCATACATGTTTAATAGAGATATTAAACTTAGCGAAGACTTTATCACTTCAAAATTCGCTAAAAAACCATCTATAGCAGATGCTAATATTAAGATTTTGAGAGCTGGATATAATTTTGCTGATACTATTGAAGTATTATCAACAACATATATTGTACTCCCTAATGAGAATAAAAGTGGCAAGTACCGTAATATTATGGGTAATACTGCTACTGCATGGGGTTTAATGGCAGCTGCTGAGAAATCAGGCTTGAACTTTTTCTTAGGTTCGTACCCTATTACTCCTGCTACCGAAATTCTTGCTGAACTATCTAAGCATAAATCTTTAAACATAAAGACTTTCCAAGCTGAAGACGAAATTGCTGGTGTTAACTCTGCAATAGGTGCTGCATACGCAGGTAACCTTGCTGTTACTACTACTTCTGGTCCTGGTTTAAGTCTTAAAAGTGAGGCTCTTGGTCTTGCTTTTATTACTGAGCTTCCACTTGTGATTGTGAACGTAATGCGTGGTGGACCTTCTACTGGTCTTCCAACAAAAACTGAGCAAACTGATCTTTTACAATCTCTTTGGGGTCGTAATGGTGAAGCTCCAATTCCCGTAATTGCTGCTTCTAGTCCTGCTGATTGTTTTGATTACGCTTTTGCTGCTACTAAGATAGCTGTTGAGCATATGACTCCTGTTATTCTTCATACTGATAGTTACCTAGGTAATGGTTCAGGATTATGGAAGATTCCTAATATGGAAGATATGCCATCAATCACTCCTAAAATAGCAAAACCCAATGCTAACTATATGCCATTTGAGCGCGATGAGAATCTCGTTCGTACATGGGCATGGCCAGGGACTGAAGGTAATGAGCACCGTGTTGGTGGTTTAGAAAAAATGGATGGTAAAGGTTCTGTATCTCACGATCCAGAAAACCACGCTCTAATGACAACTCTTCGTGCTGCTAAGGTTAACAAGATTGCTGATTCATATCCTGCACAGCATGTTTATGGTGATCAAGAAGGTGACTTACTAATTGTAGGTTGGGGTAGTTCGCATGGTGTGCTTTACGATGCATTTAGCGAAGTTAAAGAGAATAGTGATGCCAAAATTGGTTTTACTAATTTCAACTATATCTTCCCTCTACCAAATGATACTGCTGATATTTTCAAGAAATATAAAAGAATTCTTGTATGTGAGCTAAACTCTGGACAGTTTGCTAATCACTTACGTTACTCTCTTCCTGAATTTGACTATGAGAAATACAATAAAATAGAGGCACAACCATTTATGGTTTCAGAACTAAAAGAAAAGTTTAACGAAATTTTGGAGGCTAAATAATGACTGAAATTAAACAATATACAAGAAAAGATTTCGTATCTGATCAAGAAGTAAAATGGTGTGCTGGTTGTGGAGACTTCTCTATATTAGCTGCCGTACAGAATACACTACCAGAAATTGGTGTGAAGAAAGAAAACCTAGTTTTTGTTTCGGGAATTGGTTGTTCTTCACGTTTTCCTTACTATGTCGACACTTATGGTTTCCATGGTATTCACGGACGTGCTGCAGCAATTGCTTCGGGAGTAAAAATGGCTAATCCTAAGCTTAGTGTTTGGATTATGTCTGGTGATGGCGATAGTATGGCTATTGGTGGCAACCACTTTATCCATATTCTACGTCGTAACCTTGATGTTAACTATATTCTTTTCAACAACCAAATTTA
Source organism: Bacteroidales bacterium (assembly GCA_029932765.1). Lineage (GTDB taxonomy): Bacteria > Bacteroidota > Bacteroidia > Bacteroidales > UBA1556 > UBA6267. Next base: position 10,639 of record JAOZPM010000071.1, read on the forward strand.
TGGTCTTACAAAAGGACAGTATTCGCCAACAACTCCACTAGGACAGAAGACTAAAACTTCTCCTTTTGGAACAATTGATCATCCTTTCAAGCCTGGCGAACTGGCAATGGGAGCTGAAGGAACTTTCTTCGCTCGTGCAGTAGATACAAATCCTAAAGAAATGAAGGAGATATTTATGGAGGCTGCTAAGCATAAAGGCACTTCTTTGGTTGAAGTACTTCAAAACTGTGTTATCTTTAATAATAATACTCATAAAGAAATTACTAATAAAGTAACACGTGCTGATCATCAAATTTACCTTAAACATGGTGAGAAAATGATCTTTGGTATGGATAATGAAAAAGGACTTGTTCTTGATGGCTTAACGATTAAAGCTGTAGTTATTGGAGAAGATGGTTATACTATGGACGATATTCTTGTTCATAATGCCGAAGCTGAAGACAACACAATGGCTTTCCTTTTAACGAGAATGTCACTTCCTAAATTACCAGTAGCTGTTGGTGTAATTAGAGCTTACAAAACTCACACTTACAACGACCTTATGGAACTTCAAATTTCTGAAGTACAGAGCACCTCTAAAATTAAAAACATGACTGATTTAATTAATAGCGGTAATACTTTCGAACTATAATAATTAGTCATCATTAATAATACCTAAAACCACTTCCACAATGGAAGTGGTTTTTTTTTGTATTTTTACACATATAAATTATATCTATGTTAAGCATTTCAGTATTATTCCTTAGCGTTATTTTAAGTGCTTTTTTTGTTGTAAAATTTAGCATAAAAGACAACGCACTACAACTTTTGCTATCATTTAGTGGAGCATACCTAATTACAGTATCATTTACTCATATCATTCCAAATATATTTAATGGTGATAACAATGAGATTCTTGGCTATTTTGTTCTTATCGGATTCTTTATTCAGTTATTTATCGAATTTCTATCGGGTGGCGTAGAACATGGGCATGGACACTGCACATCACATCATACTGACAGTAAACACATTCACGAAGCATCTCATGAGGAAGCTCATCAGCAGGTAATTTCAATTTCGCCTTATGCACTTCTTATTGGTATAAGTTTACATGCATTTTTCGAAGGCATGCCTTTTGCAAACAGCTTCCATACTCATGAGCATACTCAGCATACGCTTCTTATTGGTATAATTATTCATAAAGTACCAATTGCAATTGCATTAATGGGCCTTTTTCTTTCTACCGGACTTTCTAAAACAAAATCTTTTATACTTATATCAATATTTGCTATATCTGCTCCTTTAGGTGCTTTTGTTGGCGAATTTATTGGCAGTATAATTAGTATTCCAATAGAAGATCTTTATAGAATTATTATGGCTATTCTAGTTGGAATATTTTTACACGTTTCTACCACCATCTTATTCGAATCAAATACCTCACATCGATTCAATTTCTATAAAATAGTTACAATTATTATCGGAGTTGGCCTCGCAATACTTTCTAAGCTATTGTAATACATGTCTTTATAAATTTTATAACATTTCTACTATTATCTGTTAATTTTTAGTGGATTGTATAATTTTTTATTATACATTTGTAACGGATTTAGTAAACAAATAGAGTAACGTGACTCACCCCTCCCGGGAAGTCTCGTTCCAATATGTTATCATATTGGTAAATAATTTTTTCATTTTGTTAGGGGATATACCGGCTGGAAACAGTCGGTATCTTTTTTTTATAGAGTTTCCTTATCTTTTGTGGTAAGTGCGATGCCTTTGCTTTGGGAGAAGGCCTAAATTTTAGCTTCGTAAAAGACTCTGTGTTTTTCAAAACATGCTGAGTTAGCTCCTTTAACAGGAACTAAAGCAAACTTTTTGATAGAATACCTAGATTTTATATAGAAATTTATTCAGTTTGATTTGCTAAATTTTTATAAGCTTGAAAGTTCTTATATCGCCATTTCTAAATAGTAAATCAACAAAATAGACCCCTTTAGGTTGATGTATGTAGAAATTAATTTCATCTTTAGATTTAATATTACTTTCCATTATAATTTCACCTAATAGATTCCTTACTCGAATGTGTATATCTCGTTGCGGTAAATGTGATTGAATAAATACTTTGCCAAACGTGGGATTTGGATACACTACTACAGCATAATAATCTGACTCAATATTATCAAACCCAATACCTGAAATAAGATAACAGTTCGATGTATCAATACAAGTAGCCTTTGAGATTTCAACCGCATAAAGCCCATTTGAATCAGGAGTGAAACTTTGATTAATAGCATTATTAATTGGATAATTATTATTGCTACAATCAAGCCATTGATAATTTGCACCATTCTCCATTGAAAACAAAGAAACACTATTTTGAGCTACACTATCATTAATACTTATTATAGTTAAAGCAAGTTGTATTATTGAATCACAACCATTAGTATTAGATAAGACAGAGGTATAATTTCCACTTATATAGTAAGTTATACTATCCGCGTCCCAATAAAAACTATCGCATTCCACATTGGTTGTATTGCTATATGAAGTAGAATTTATCGTTAAAGTTATACTTACAATTGAATCGCAATTATCCGAACTTATGAGAGTATCGTAATATATACCAGATGCATAATATGTTTGACCCTTTTGTACCCATACAAAACTATCACAGCTATTAACTGAAAATGATTTAAATACTGTATTTGAAATGTTTAGATTTAGAATTCTTATTGAATCACAACCAGCTAGATTAGTTATTGTATCAAAATAAATACCACCTTGGTAGTATGTTTGACCATTGGCGACCCAAATAAAGCTATCGCACGATTGAACTACTTGAGTCGCTGTAGTTGAGTTTATAACGGTTAAATACAAGTTTATTGTAGAATCGCAACCGGTTGAATTATATGTTACTCCTTGATAACTCCCACTATTATAGAAAGTGGTCCCAGTTACTGCCCAATAAAAACTATCGCATACAATAAGAGTATCAGTAGTATAATCAGGAGTACAAGGCGTCATTTTCACAAAGTATCCATCCTCTTGTCCCTTTGAATAAAGAGTATTAGTACTATTTCTTATATCAAAATTTATAGAATCCTTTAAGTAACCTGTAATATATAAATCCATTGATGCTGTGACATGAAGACTTGTTGGTTGAGTATGATACCCACCACTAAAAGACTTAACCCAAATAAAATTTCCAGACGAATCTAATTTTTGAATGAAAAAGCAACTGGTTTGTGTCATTAAATTATAAACATTAGGTCCAGGATCAAAATCTACAGTATCAGAGAATAAGCCAATATGATATATACCTCCATTTTGGTCATTTGATATAAAAGAACCACTATTAATATTAGGATCTGCGGAAGTATTAACCCATTTAAAATTTCCATTTGAATCAAGTTTTTGAATATAATAATCTATATCATTAATCCCTGTTGTACCAACTTTATGAACTCCAATTCCAGGATCAAAATCTACAGTGTCAGAGAAATATCCTGTAGTGAATACATTACCATCTACATCTATACAAGCACTTCGTCCATAATCACCATAAGCTCCCCCAATTGATTTTGCCCAAAGACAATTCCCTGCATTATTCCATTTAAAAACAAACATATCGTCATAACCGTTTGTTACAACTGTCATCGAGTTTGGACCTGGATCACAGTCTAAAGATTGAAAAAATGTGCCAGTAACAATAAGATTATCATTTATATCGATGTTTAAATCATATGACGATTCACTCTTACTACTGCCGACAGTTTTTGACCATATATACAATCCATTTGCACTTAGTTTTAAAACGTAGATGTCAGATAATCCTACCGGCTGATGATAACCTCCTGAACCACTTGGGTTTAAATCAACTCCAACATAGAAAGTACCCGTAGTAAAAATATTGTTTTGACCATCAATGGCTAGACCACTCACATTAATCCAGCTAGCATTGAAATTACACTCCTGAACTTTAGACCATTGAAAATTACCTAACGAATTCAGTTTAAGTATAAATGTATCATAATTACTAGTAGTTCCTGAGGTATTATAAAATGACCCAGAACCTGGATTTAAATCAACAGTTCCTTTAAATATTCCTGTTAAAATAATATTACTATTATTATCAAGTGCAATATTAGCGATGCTAACTTTGTCAGTTCCTTGTATAATACGTACCCAAATTAGATTATTTAAAGAATCATATTTTGCAATAAACCCAGTATTGATACTTGATACATATTGAGTTACCCCAACACCTAAATCAAAATCAATCGTATCTTTAAAACTTCCAATAACAAAAGCATTTCCCAATTGATCAGTTGTAATATCGTTACATCTCACATCCTCGTTACTACTAAGCAAGTTAGCTTGTTCAAATTTTGCTTGCTGGCTATATGTATTTATTCCTAATAATAGTAGTAAGAATATTAAGAAACTTTGGTGTCGCATATTTTTCGGATTTTATAAAAAAACAAAGTTTTCATTAATTTGTTACAAATATATTAAAATCTCTGCTTCATATATATTGTATTGATAGATGCTTATGCAAGGTTTTTTTAAAGTGGTTCCACTAAATATAACCGCTTTTATTATTATTTAAGTTTACTTTATAATTCATCAAATATAGTGATTTTTTGTATATATACTAATACTAAATCATGTTGTTTTACTACCTGTACAAAGAGGTAACCAAAACTCTTACCGGTTGAGCCACAAAATTGAGTTTTTGGCAAATTTGTTATAGCAATACTTTTTGATAGAAATAAAAATTATTTTTATAACTATTAAAGGAAGTTTTTGTTGGGTACAGCTTGAGAAAATGAAAGCTAATCTCTAATTCTTTATCGCTAAGAAAAACGAAAGCTTAATTTTGCGCCCACGCATGAAAAAAAGAAAAAATATTAAGATTAATTCAAGAACATTACCAAAAAACAGTATCTTTGTCCATATGTTACAAAAGCAAACAGTTGCAAATTACATAAAACAGTTACTTTCGTATGAGGAATATTCATTTTCCTTAAATGAATTGATAGAGAATATCAATAAAACAGAGATTGCCATAAAAAGAGAACTCTCTCGGCTAATTTCTAAAAAAGAGATTGTAAACCTTCGAAAAGGCTTTTATCTTATTATAACTCCAAGATATTCATCAGCCCAAAAGTTACCAGTTCAGCTCTATAGCGAAAAACTTTTCAAATATTTAGGAAGGAACTATTATATAGCTCTTTTTTCTGCTGCAAAATTTCATGGTGCTAGTCATCAACAGATCCAAAGAGATTACATAATAACTGAGAATCCTAAGTATAACGACATTTCAAAAAATATAATTGATATTCGATTTTTCACAACAAGCAAATTAACTGGTAAAAACATTCAATTAAAAAAATCTGATGCAGGAATATACAAGATTTCAAGTC
>JAOZPM010000072.1:0-15636 GCA_029932765.1 Bacteroidales bacterium
GCTAAACGAATACCACCCCATTGGTAATCACCAGCAATATTAAAGTTTCCTTGAAGGTCGAATTTTCCGAGTCTTAGTCCCACGGCAGGTGTAACTCCCCATGAGTTTATCCCTGAATAATAACCACCTCTTGCTTCTATATAAATTATAGAAACTTTGGCTCTAAGACCAGCAGTAAATTCCCATATTGACATATTAGGGTGGCTATAATGAACAACGTTGTTTGCGTCAACCCATGTTTTTTCTGGTCCAGAGAAATCATTCCAGCCTAAATCAAAACGTGCAGCAAGAAATTTATTAAAGTTATAATCGAAATTGGCATAAACGCCAAATCCGTGAGAGTATAATTCCATATTTCCTACCGGAAAGGCAATACTAAGTGAGTTTCCAGATACCCAACCTTTTTCTTGAGCATTGGCATTATTCGTAAAGAATAATGCTAGAATAAATACGATTGTTATTGTTTTTGTAATAGTTTTCATAATTCTATTTGTTTAAGTTAATTACTTAATTAAATTTAATATCCATATACTTTTCATCAATTTTAAGATCAGTAACTGAACCCAAAATCAATACTTTCATCAGTGTATTTTCGCTATTTACATAATATGCTTTATGCTCTTTATTATATGATAGATTAATATTGATATTCATTTCCGTTACATGAAAAATCTTCAAACTAAATGCTTCATTACTTCTAATTTGAATTTTGGTGATGTGTCCTGAATTTTTGTCAATATTAATATATCCTGTGCAATGCGCCATAAAAGCAGTTTTACTGTTTAATTGCTCAGCAGGAATGTTAAAGCCAATAATCGCAGTAGTTTTATCATTGCTTTTAATAAAGAAATCCTCTTCTTTAAGCTTCTGTGTTTCTGTATCAGCTACACTATTCTTTTCTTTATTGAAATGCTTGAAGTCTTTTTTACGAGGCGTATCACCATCTACAGTTAATAACGTAAATCTTTGGCCCAAAGGTTTGCTTGCATCATAACTGTATTCTTTCTGGGTTTTGCTTGTGCTATTATTGGCTTCTTGTTCAGTAGTAGTTATCGATTCAGCCTTATAATTATATGTAGCATTTGATAAATCAATGCCTGATAGCATATTGGTATTTGTTAGACCAAACTGTTTGAGAATGTCTTTAACGGTTTGTTCTTGGGCATTTACACTTAGAAGGCAAAAAAGTAAAACGCTAAAAATTATAGTTCGTTTCATAAAATACTATGGTTATATTTTTTATTAAAAAAGCAATTAGATGCTATTGAGTTTAAGTACAAAATTACTTAAATAGGCTTTGCATAATATACCGTGGGGAGGACAAAAGGGAGGACAGTTTTTAAGTAACTGATAAGCAGCATATAATAAAGGGGTTAATTTTTTAGCGCAGTTTAATTATTTTTGAGTAAAAGGCTAGTCTCAATTAATTAGATTAGTTTTGTTGTTGAATAATTATACTTAATATTTCTCTTGGAGATGATTAGATTATTAAAATATTTTTTTACATTAGTAAGCTTAGTTTTTTTATTTCAACAAGCTCAGGCTTCTGAAATAAACTTACAATTGAAGGCGGACTCATTATGTCGTATTGCAGACTCGTATTTTCTTAAGGATACTGATCTTTCATATAAAGCATATAGTCAAGCATTGGAATACTATATCAATATAGAAAACACTAAAGGCGAAATGAAATGCTTAGCTCGATTAACTGCAATATATGATGATAAAGGCAAATCAGATACAGCGATAGTATTGGCATATAGGGCAATTAGCATTGGTTTAGCGCATTCGTACGACACATTATTAGCCGAAACGTATTTGCGTTTGGGTAATTTGTATAAAGAAATGCATCAATACCAAAAAGCCAGAGATTTTTATTATCAAGTCATGGGATTTGGTTTTTCTAATTCTACTAATGGGGCATGGGGTTCGCTCGGAATTCTTTATTCTAATATTGAAGAGTATGATAGTGCTCGTATTTTTTTATTGAAATCCCTATCCTACTTTATGGCTAAAGATACAAGTTCACAAAGAGTATTGTATAATATAGCATCAATAGTAGGCTCTATGGGCGTGAATAGTTTTGATCGTGGAAAGCCAAAGGAAGGCTTGTATTTCTTTGGTGAGAGTTTACGCATTAGTCGAAAGATTGGAAATGAGATTAATATTATTTCAAATTTATTAAATTTTTCCATTGCCTACGATATGGTTAATATGCCTCGAAAAGCAGAGGTGGTTCTTCGAGAGGCTTATGATATTGCAAATAGAATAAATAATCAGAAGCTAAAAGCGAGAGTTTATTTGTTGATGTCGGATCATTATAATGAAGTAAGTAATTATAAATCTGCATATGATTATATAGTTAAGTATTATAATTTGAATGATAGTATTGGCCGTAATGATTATCAGGAATCCTTACATAAAAGTGAGCTTAAATATCTTGAGCAATTGCAGGATATTGAATTGAAGAAGATAGAGGTTGAGAAGGAGAATGCTCAATTACAGTTTATAATTGTTTTTAGTGGTTCTAGTTTTCTATTTATTGCCATCACATTATTTCTTTTCCGCAAGGTAAAGCTTCACACAGCTGAAAAGAAAAAACTTGAGCAGAAGTCAGAGCATTTAAATAGCCGCTTGAATGATGCTACAGCACGTTTGCTGGAAATGGATTTGCATTTTCAAGAGCAGAATATAAAACTATTTAAACTGCAAAAACATATACAATCTAAAGATATCAATAATTTAGATGAAGTGTCGAATGATTTGGAAAACAGAAAGATATTACTGAATGAGGATTGGGAGAAATACGTGGACATATTCAATATTCTTCATCCTAGTTTTTTAGAAAAGCTATTAAATAATTATCCAAAATTAACCGAAGGAGATAAACGACAATTGATTATGATAAAGCTTGAATATGCTCGAAAAAAATCAGCACTTATACTTGGAATTTCTCCAGAGAGTGTGAAACGCGCTCAACAGCGAGTAGCTAATAAAATTGGATTGAATGATGTTACAGAACTGCAGGGTTTTGTGCAGGCAGTAGGCTAGTTTGTTAATTATTAATCCAATGAAGGGTGATGCTGTGTAATAGTATAATTCGGGTATAGCCGTTGGTTGTAACTTATGGCGATATTAATTTTTATTCAAAAATAGGGTATAAGCATATAACAGAGGATATTGTACCTGCTCCTTTGAAACTATCATACCTTGAAGGATGGCTTGGGCAATCCTTTATTAGCAACAAAATAGATGCAATTGTAGGCAAATGGTATTGTGTAGATGCACTTAATAAAGCTAGTTTATGGTAGTGCAATTTTAGTTTCTAATTTAAAGTTTTATATAGGTATTATTAATTGTAAAATATCAATCAAAATACTCCTTAATTATTCATAAAAAAAGTGTGTTTTTTATTACAAAATAGAAAGGAATTGTTACATTTGCGCTCATTAAGAAAACAATAAGTAATAACATTAAAATATTAAGCTATGAATAATGCCATTTTTAGCTTTCCAGTTCCTCAAAATGAGCCAATTAAGAGCTATGCTCCAGGCACTCCAGAGAGAACGGAATTGCAAGCAAAATTAGCAGAGTTGAAGTCTCAAACCATTGAGATTCCTTTGATTATTGGAGGTAAAGAAGTTCGCACAGGCGATACTGCTACCGTAACTATGCCTACAGACCATGGTCATGTACTTGCTACATATCATAAAGCTGGGGCAAAAGAAACTCAAATGGCTATTGATGCTGCAATGGAGGCTCGCGAAGAATGGGCTAATATGCCATGGGTTGAGCGCGCATCAATTACATTGAAAATTGCTGAATTATTAGCTACAAAATATCGTTCGTTAATTAATGCATCTACAATGTTAGGCCAAGGAAAGAGCCCTTTCCAAGCTGAAATTGATGCTGCTTGCGAAACTATTGATTTCCTAAGATTTAATGCAGCTTATGCTTCTCAGATTTATGCTGATCAACCAGCAAGTTCTCCGGGAGTAATCAACAGAATGGAATATCGTCCTTTGGAAGGTTTTGTTTTTGCTTTAAGTCCATTTAATTTTACGGCAATTGCCTCTAACTTAAATATGTCACCCGTACTTATGGGTAATACTACTGTTTGGAAACCTGCTACTACAGCAATTTTATCAAACTATTACCTAATGCTTATTTTTAAAGAAGCGGGTGTGCCTGATGGAGTTATAAATTTTGTTCCTGGTAAAGGTTCTACTATCGGAAAAGTAATTTTTGATAGTGCTGACTTAGGTGGTATTCACTTTACTGGTTCTACAAATACTTTCCAGCAGTTTTGGAAAATAATAGGTAATAATATTACAAAATATAAATCTTACCCACGTATAGTTGGTGAAACTGGTGGTAAGGATTTCATCTTTGCTCACTCTTCTGCTGATGCTAATATTGTATCTACAGGTATCGTTCGTGGTTCTTTTGAGTATCAAGGACAAAAATGTTCGGCATCTTCTAGAGCTTATATTCCTGAGTCAATCTGGCCAGAAGTATTTAAGCAGGTAAAAGAAGAAGTTGAGGAATTTTCTACGGGTGATGTTGATGATTTCGGTAATTTCTTTAATGCAGTAATTGATAAGCCGGCTTTTGATAGTATTACTAACTACATACAAATGGCTAAAGACAGCGATAAAGCTGAGATAGTTATTGGTGGTGGTAGTGATGAGTCTAAAGGTTACTTTATTGAGCCTACTGTAATTAAGGTTACTGATCCTCATTTTGTTACCATGGAAGAAGAAATTTTCGGCCCTGTAGTTACTATCTACGTTTACGAAGATGATAAATACACCGAAACTCTTGAGCTTTGCGACAAAACTTCTCCTTATGCATTAACAGGAGCAATATTTGCACAAGATCGTAAATATCTGAACCAAGGATATGAGGCACTACGTAATGCTGCTGGTAATTTTTACTTAAACGATAAGCCAACAGGTGCTGTTGTAGGACAACAACCATTTGGTGGTGCTCGTGGAAGTGGAACAAATGATAAAGCTGGTAGCTACCTTAACCTTATTCGTTGGGTAAATGCTCGTACTATTAAGGAAACTTTAGTAGCAGCTACAAACTATCGTTACCCATTCTTAGATAAAGAGTAGTTTATGGTAAAAAAGTGAAATGTAAAAAGTAAACAGTAATCGGTGATCGGTAATGGTGATCGGTTACTGTTTAATTACTAATATATAGGAATGGGATACGTTAAAAGTTATACTGAATTAGATGTCTATATATTAGCCAGAAAGCTAAGTTTAGAGATATTTGAGTTAACTAAAACATTTCCTAAAGAGGAAAGATATTCACTTATTGATCAAATAAGAAGGTCTTCGAGGTCAGTTGGAGCGCAAATTCCCGAAGCATGGGCAAAAAGGCGATACGAGAAACACTTTATTATTAAGTTAACTGACTCTGATGGCGAGCAACAAGAAACTCAACATTGGATAGAGACTTCTTTTGATTGCAAATATATTGATGAGAATCAAAGGGATTATTTTATTGATAATTATAAAGAAGTAGGCAGAAAACTTCAATCAATGATTAATAAATCTAGTTTATTTTGCAAACAGCAATTTTAATCTTGATATTTGGATTACCGATTACCGATTACTGAACACTGATTACATTTAATAACAATAGAGTAAAATACGAAAAACACAAAATATATGAGTAAAATTAACATTAAAGACGTTCTTAAGGAATTAGGAATTGAAGAAATAAACCAAGGAGTTTGCACAGGACTTGAGTGGTTTGACACTAAAGGAGCAACGACAAATTCACTTTCTCCAATAGATGATAAAGAAATTGCTAAAGTTAAAAACGGAACTTTAGAAGATTATGAAATGGTAGTCAAAAAAGCACAAGAGGCTTTTCAAATATGGCGTCATGTACCAGCTCCAGAGCGTGGTGAGATTGTACGTCAGATTGGGTTAGCTCTTCGTGAGAAAAAAGAAGCTCTTGGTGCTTTGGTAACTTACGAAATGGGTAAAATCTATCAAGAAGGATTAGGTGAAGTTCAAGAGATGATTGATATCTGTGATTTTGCAGTGGGACAATCTCGTTTGATGAATGGTGTGAGCTTACAGAGTGAGCGTCGTGATCACCGTTTATTTGAGCAATATCAGCCTCTAGGAGTTGTTGGTATCGTTACTTCTTATAATTTCCCTGTTGCTGTTTGGGCATGGAATTCTGCTCTTGCTGCTGCTGCTGGTGATGTTGTAATTTGGAAACCTAGTTCTAAAACTCCAATTACTGCTATCGCAACTCAAAAAATTATTGCCGGTGTATTAAGAGATAATAACGTTCCTGAAGGTGTTTTCAACTTAATAGTTGCTAAATCTTCTGTAATGGGAGATAATTTCCTTGCTGATAAGCGTGTGAATTTACTTTCTGTAACTGGATCAACTGCTGTAGGTAAACGTGTTGGTGGTATCGTAGGCAAGCGCCTTGGTAAAACTATTCTTGAGCTTGGTGGTAATAATGCTGTTACTATTACTAATAATGCTAATCTTGACTTGGCAATTGCTTCTACAGTATTTGGTACTGTTGGAACTGCTGGTCAGCGTTGTACTTCTACTCGTAGAATTATAGTTCACGAGGATGTATATGATGAAGTACGTGACCGTATGGTTGCTGCTTATAATAGCTTACAACATAAAATTGGTAACCCTCTTGATGAGGATTATTTAATTGGGCCACTAATCGACAAATGGTCTGTTGAGCTTTTCGAAGGTGCTGTTAAAAAAGTTGAAGAAGAAGGTGGAAAAGTATTATTCGGTGGTCAAAAACTTACAGGTGAAGGTTTTGAATCTGCTAACTACGTTATGCCTTGTATTGCTGAAGCTAAAAATCACTTCCAGATTGTTCAGGAAGAGACTTTTGCTCCTATCGTATACTTAATAAAGTATAGCGGTGATGTAATGAATGCTATTAATATTCAGAATGATGTTCCTCAGGGGTTATCATCTTGTATATTCACAGAGAGTATGCGTGAGGCAGAATTATTTACCTCTATTGCTGGTTCTGACTGTGGTATTGCAAACGTAAATGTTGGTACTTCTGGTGCTGAGATTGGTGGTGCTTTCGGTGGTGAAAAAGATACAGGCGGAGGACGTGAGTCTGGTTCTGATGCATGGAAAATTTATATGCGTCGTCAAACTTCTACAGTGAACTTTGGTACTGAATTACCATTGGCACAAGGCATTAAATTTGATTTCTAAATTAAATAGGTTTTAAACCTTAAATAATATCCTTAAATGGCTTCTAAATTAAATTTTGGAGGCCATTTTTTTTGTTTATAAAATATTACGATTAACTATCTCAGTAGACTTTGAATTGCTCAAATGGTAAACAATTATTTTAATTACCTTTACCCTTCGCAATTAACAAACAATGCTTATGAAAAATTTTATACTATTATTTATTGCAATAATGTTTATGGGATTACCACATGCAAATGTATTTGCCCAAACAGCTAATGGAGGCATTTATGCCGATACAAATAACTTATTAATAATAAAGGTAGGGGGCACTCATCATGAAAGAGGTATTGCCCAAGGAGAATTGCTGGGGAGCAAAATAACTGATATTATGCATAATTATGTGAAACCTCAGTTTGGAAGCTCTACTCTTTATAATCAGGTAAGAGCAATAGTATCTGCTGGAAGTCTATTTTCCATTGATAGTATTTTTATTGAAGAGGCAAAGGGAGTTATATTAGGGATGAACTCTTCAAATACAAATACTCAAAATCTTGATTATGTCGATATTATTCTGGCAAATTGCATATTGGATATACAAAGTATATTACAGGCAAAAGAAGGGATGGAGTGTTCCAGTTTGATGAGTTGGGGCAATGCCACAGCAAATGGGGATTTAAATGGCAAATCGATAATTACACGTCATCTTGATTGGATTATTGATCCAGTATTGACTAGGAATCAGGTTATGGTAATCCATATACCTTCCGAAGTAGATGAGCAGCCATGGGCTGAAGTTGGTTTTGCAGGAATGATTTCTGTATTATCGGGTTTTAATTCTAATATTGGTGTATTCCAGCATATGATGTCAGATGATAATAGCCATGGTGTATTGAATGGGAACTATGAGCCTATTTGGTTTACTCTTCGTAAAGCAATAGAGAAAGTAGACCCTAATCAGGATGGGAAAAATAATGTTAATGATGTTAAGCATTATATTAATAATCAACCACAGGGATTTGCCGACGGTTATATAATTAGTGCCCTTGCTCGCTCTACCGAAATTCATGATAGTCTTGTGGCAATGGTTGCAGAAATCGCTTCTGCACCACCATTTATTACCTATAGATCAAATGCTTTTGCCGATAGTATTCCTTCAGATAATTTGTATACAGCAAATAATCAAATAGCAAGAAACAATAGTATGAATCTATGCTTTAGATATAATGGGGTGAAAAATAATATTGGCAATGGTACAACAATGAGTCTTGATAATAATCGTGATTTAATGGCCGATTATTCTCATCTTAATTCCAATTATCAGTTTATGACTTTTGTTCCCGAAAATGATTTATTTAGGATTTCTATTCGTGATAATATTGCTGCTTATCTGAGCGATGATATGGACTTAAATATTATAGATTTGTTTGAGGACAATGTGTTTATTGAGCCAACTCTAACAATTAGGAATAAAGAGTTTTACATATATCCAAATCCTACAACAGCAAGTATAAATATTGATGCAGACTATAAATCTTATTTATATCAAATAATTGATAATAGTGGGAGAATAATTCAGCAAGGCAATCTGCATTCAAAAACTATTAATGTAGAAAATATTGCCAATGGATTTTATCATCTGATTGTATTCAATGAAGATAAAATGCAGAATACGTCGTTTATAAAAAGATAAACTTTTATACTTTTCTATTAGAGAAATATTGTGGTAAAAAAATCAAAAAGTAAGGTAAAACAGAAATCTGCTAAACGCAAGAAATCAATTGGTGGTAGAATAGGATGGTTTTATTTATTAAGTTTTGCAGCAATTATAATTGTGTTGGGAAGCATTTATATAAACCACAATTTCTCGACTTTAGTAAAAAATAGAATAGGAGATATTTATTCTCAAACTACTGTTTCTAAATATTATTCTTTAGACTATAAAAAGGTGAAGGTTAATATAATAACCAGAGGCTTGTATATTTACAATGTGAGCTTTAAGCCCATTACCAATAGTAATAAAAAATACTTTGACAAAAAAGGAAGTTTAAATGTTGATATGGGTGTAATAAAACTTAGCAATGTAAATATTCTAGAGTTTCTTACTATAAATAATATCACCGTTGATAAGGTAGTTTTTGGTAATGTAGAAGTGCGTATTAATAGAAATGGAGAAATATTTGAACCTTTTGCTTTCATTGAAAAGAAAACTCATAATGATAGCTTGGTTTTAGATATAAATATTGATGATTTTGAGCTTAATGGAGCCTCGTTTTTACTTAATGATTTGCATAATGATAAGTATAATTCCTCATTTAAGAATTTAGATATTGCTTTACGTAATTTAGTACTCAAAAAAGATAAGCAATATTTTAGTTTTTTGCTTGGGAAAATGGATGTAAAGCTTAATGAAATAACACATGTAAATACTAATAGTTTAGACATTAAAATTGCAGAACTCAATTTGGAAACTACCGATTTTTCTATTGTAAAGAGTAAAAAAGGCATTGAGTTTTCATACGATAAAAATATTATAGAAATAGTAAAACCACAAATAATAACTAAGGATAATGTATATGAAATATCTTCTAAATTAATAGTTTATGACGAAAGTAGCAATGTTCTTACAATTACAGATTCCAAAGTAAAACCACTTATAAGTAAGAAAGAATTTGTTAAGACAAATAAATACCAAAAGCAACTTATCGACATTGAAATTTCGGAAATAGAACTCTTGGGAGCTGATATTAAAAAGCTAAAAACATGGGAAGGCGTATTTGTGAAGCAGGTAAATATTAATGGTGGAAAAGTGAAGCTTTTTAAGGATAAACATAGGCCATTAAATACTAGGAAATATCCAGAGTACTTAGCACAGCAAATTTTTAATATAAAGAAGCCAATAAGTGTTGATAAGCTTATTGCTAAGAACATAGATGTGCAAGTGAGAATTAAGCAGAGCGATGGACTAAATAGTAAAATTGATATTAATAAAATAAAACTTACAGCAATTAATATCCAGAATAAGAGTAAAAATCAAAATTTAGAGTTAAGAGCAGAGGGTAAAATAGAAAATGCTATTCCGTTCTTCATAAATGTAGATTTTAAATATAAGTATGATTATTTTACTTATTCAGGAGAAATAAAAAAGTCTAAATTAACGTCAATTGCAAAATCTATATCCTCGTTTGCACCTATAAAAGTACATAATGGTATAATTAATAATGTTAGTTTTAATGGTTCTGCCAGTCGGACTTATAGTAAGGGAACTATGAGATTTTTGTATAAAGATTTGAATATTGAGGTGGATATAGACAAGCCTGGAAAGAGCTCAAAAATATCAAATCATTTATTATCAATTATTGCAAATACGGTTTTAAATTCAAGTAATCCTCCAACAAGTCATTTGCCTGCTCGAGAAATAGATTATTTTGTGGAACGGGATATGAATAAAGGATTTATAAATTTGATATTAAAATCATTGCTCGAAGGAGCCAAAGAAAGCGTATTACCATCAAAGGAGAATAAAAAGAAATATAGGAAATTAAAGCACCATACAAAGAGCTAATAAGAAGTGTTAATACAACATCTTTATCTAAAAAACGTGAAAGATATAATCACATATTTTGATATTATAAAAGACTTAAAAAATTCCATTCCATACTATTTAAAAAATAGATTATCTTTGCTTATCTTATGCCAATAATTTATAGAAGAAATATAAAGAACCATGGTGTTCTAGGAGTTTGGAAAATCACTGAAAGTGTTGACGATATGCTTTCTATGATTCAGTTTTCAAAGGAAGATTATATTACTTTTGAGAAGTTTAAAATTAAGTCTCGTCAGGCTCACTGGCTTGCATACAGATTGGCTGCTCGTCAACTTCTTGATGTTGATGAGGAGTGCAACTTCTTTTATGATGATAATGGCAAATTGCATTTTTCTAATCTCGACTATCAAATATCGGTAACTCATAGTGGCATCTATGCTGGAGTAATAATTAGTAGAAACCGATATGTTGGTTTAGATATTGAAAAACTTGGTGATAGAATTGGAGACCTTGCTGATAAGTTTTTAATGGAAGAAGAACTTAAAAATTTACCAACTGAAAACAGACAAAGATATCTAACTGTTTTGTGGAGTGCAAAGGAGGCGTTATACAAACTTTTTGGCAAACCTAAAGTGCAGTTTGATAGAGATATATATTTGGGTCCATTTGAGCTAAAACGCAAAGGGACTTTCGAAGGCAGAATCGATAACTACGGTGTTGTTAGAGATTATGAACTTGAGTATGAATTTTCTGATGACGATGATTATGTATTAGTACATTGCTCGGACGAGAATATTAATGCAAAGGCAAAAAACGAAGACTCTTAGTGTATGATAATCGATAGTTTTATTTCCGATAAGAAGAAAAAAATAGCATTGCTAATTGATCCTGATAAATTTGAGAATAGCATGTTGATGCAGCAAATTGATGTTGCAAATAAATCTGCAGTTGACTTTATTTTTCTTGGAGGCAGCCTAATTACAAATGATGGATTAAATAAATCCATTGAGATAATAAAGGCAAATACAAATATTCCAATTATTATATTCCCTGGCGATGGCACTCATATTCATAAAGATGCTGACGCAATTCTTTTTTTGAGTCTAATAAGTGGTCGTAATCCCGATTTTCTGATAGGTAATCAGGTACATACAGCATCGCTAATAAAAGAAATGGGAGTAGAGAGTATATCAACAGGTTATATGCTTATCGAAAGTGGCAAAATAACAGCTGCTCAGTATATGAGCAATACTATACCTATCCCAAAAAGTAAAACTGATATTGCTGTAGCTACGGCAGTTGCTGGCGAAATGCTAGGGCTAAAGCTGATATATATGGACGCTGGTAGTGGTGCCGATGAACCAATTATTAGCGAAATGATTAGTAAAGTGAAATCTGCAATAGATGTTCCTTTAATTATAGGAGGAGGTATTCGTGATGCTAAAACGGCAAAACGAATTGTTGATGCTGGTGCTGATATTATAGTAATAGGAAATGCTGCAGAAAAAACGCCAGAAATTATTTTTGAGATAAAAAAGGCAATAAATTAGTTTATAATTCGTAAAGATTAATATAAAAACAATAATATGAAAAAGACATTTGTTTCTTTAATACTGCTACTATTTGTACTTAGTGGAGTAGCCCAAGAAAAAATACTAAAGCTTAATGATGTTTATACAAATCCTGAGGTTTATCCTATTCGTGTGAATAGCCTGCAATGGATTCCTGGTCAGAATAGCTATAGTTATGTAGAAGATAATAAAATGATGAGCTCAGCTGTTAAAGGTAAAAGAGCTGATAGTCCAATTCTTAGCTTAGAAAAAGTAAATGAAGATTTTAAGAAAGCTGAGATTGAAGAGCAGAAACGTTTTCCTTCCTTACGATGGGCAGAAAAAGGGGTTCTTAGATTTATTAATAATGATAAACTATTCTCTTATACTCTTAAAGATGGAAGTATAAAGTTTTTGTGCAATTACCCTCAAGGGGCTGAGTATATAAAGAAAAATCCTACTAAAGATAATATGGTAGCTTTTACCGAAGGGCAAAATCTATTCATTAATATAGGAGATAAAAAAATTGCTGTTACCAACGATACTAAGGATGGAATAGTAAATGGACAGACGGTATCTCGTAGTGAGTTTGGTATAACTCAAGGTATATTTTGGTCGCCAAAGGGAAATCTATTGGCCTATTATAAGAAGGACGAGTCTATGGTTTCTAATTATCCATTAGTAAATACAACTACTCGTGTTGCAACAGTTGAGAATACTCGCTATGCAATGGCAGGTATGGAAACAGAGATTGTTTCGGTATGGGTTTATAGTCCAGAAACAAAGAAAAATATAGAACTTGATAATTCTAAATTTGAAGGACAATATCTAACAAATGTAAGTTGGAGTCCTAATGAGGAGTTTATTTATATTCAGGTACTTAATCGTGGTCAAAACCATATGCATCTGAATAAATACGATGCAAAAACCGGAGCTTTTATTAGGACACTTTTCGAAGAAAAACATGAAAAATGGGTAGAGCCAGAGGAGAATATTCACTTCTTAAATAACGATAATAGTAATTTTGTTTTTATGAGTGAGCGCGATGGTTATTATCATGCTTATTTATATAATGTTGAAGGCAAAATGCAAAAGCAACTTACTAAGGGTGATTGGGTAATAACTTCTTTTGAGGGTTTTAATGCTAAAAATACCAAGATGTATTTTATGGCAACAAAGGAGAGTGCTATCGAGCGTCATTTATATGAGCTGGATATGAAATCCTTGAAAGTAAAGAAACTTACATCTGTTGAAGGCACTCACAATGTTACACTAAATGAAAGCAAAACTTATGCTTTTGATATGTATTCAAATTATAAAGATATTGCTCGTGAGTATTCTTTATTATCAGTTTCGAAAGCTACATCAGTAAAGATTATTAAGAAGAATAAAGACCCATTTGCAAATTATAAAATGGGAAAAATGACCATTGATAAAATTAAAGCAAATGATGGTACAGACTTATATTACCGTTTGATTAAGCCTGTAGATTTTGAAGCTGGAAAAAAATATCCAGTTATAGTGTATGTATATGGTGGGCCTCATGCTCAAATGATTAATAATACTTTCCTAGGTGGTGGAGGTTATTTCTTGCAAGCAATGGCTGCTAAGGGATATGTAATATTTACTGTGGATAATAGAGGTTCTGGAAACCGTGGTTTTGCTTTTGAAAATGTTATTCACCGTCAGTTGGGAGTGATAGAAATGCAAGACCAAATGGCAGGAATAGAGTTCTTAAAAACTTTAGATTTTGTTGATATGGACAGAATTGGTGTTGATGGATGGAGCTATGGTGGTTTTATGACTACTTCGCTTATGCTAAATCATGCCGATGTATTTAAAGTTGGAGTTGCAGGTGGTCCGGTTATCGATTGGAAATACTATGAAATTATGTATGGCGAAAGATATATGGATACTCCTGAAGAAAATCCTGAAGGATATAAAAATTCTTGCGTACTTGAGAAAGTTGATAATCTTGAAGGCCAACTATTGATAATTCATGGCACTATGGATCCAACAGTAGTATGGCAACATAGCTTACAGTTTATAAAAACTTGTATTGAAAAACAAAAGCAAGTTGACTATTTTGTTTATCCAGGACATGAGCATAATGTTAGAGGAATGGATAGATTACATTTAGAAAATAAGATTGTTAAATACTTTGATGATTATTTATAGGTTTTTTTATATAATAGTCTAGTTTGTTAATAATAAATTTAATTAAAGATGAAAATAAGAACAGGATATTTAATAATGATTCTTCTATTTGCATTCACCAATTTGAGTGCTCAAGAAGAGGTTACGACAAATAATGCAGAAACAGATACAACACAATTAGGCTTGCCTGGTGATAATTTAGATCTTTATGCAGTATTAGACCTTTTTCAAAAGTCAAAATCCATAGAAGAGTTTGAAAAATCTCTGAATGAAGAAGAGGTAGGAATCAATAATCTCGATTTGGATCTTGATGAAAAAGTTGATTTTATTAAGGTTGAAACAAAGCAAGATAAAGATGATTTTGTATTTGTTTTGCAGGTTGATGTCAAAGATAATGAAATACAAGATGTAGCTGTAATATTAGTATCGAAAAATGATGATAAAAAAGTTACATTGCAGATTGTTGGTGATGAAGTACTATATGGTAAAGATTATGTTGTTGAACCAAAAATAGATGTTGCTGCAGTCACTCCAAACCCTGCATATATAGGAACTGATACAGTTGTTGCTAGTGAAGCCGCAACGGTTATAGTATTAGAATCGGAACCAATAATACAATATGTTTATTCACCGGTATATGTTCCCTATTACCCTCCATATTATTATGGTTATTACCCTCCTTATTATAGACCTTATCCAGTAATATCTTTTCATGTATATGTTGGCAGAACAAGTTATCATCATCGTCACTATCACGGAGGACATCACCATCATGGTGGTAATACGGTTATAATAAACAATAATAACAATAACTATAATGGTCACAGAAACACTTCGAATACTGTAAACCATAACAAAAATAATGGTAATTATAAGGGTAATAATCCTTCTAATCGCCCAAGCACTAAGCCAAGCACTAAACCTAGCACTAAACCTAGCACAAAGCCAAGCACAAAGCCAGGTTCTAAGCCAAGTACAAAGCCAAGCACAAAGCCACAAACTCAACCTACGCAAAAGCAAAAGCCTCAAACTAAACCTACGCAGAAGCCTAATAATAGTATGAATAAGCAACCGCAGCAACGATCAAGTAATCGTAGTATGAATAGAGGTGGTGGCGGAAGAAGAAGATAGGAATTGAGAGTGAATAGAAACTAATGAGGCCTTATGT
>JAOZPM010000182.1:0-4222 GCA_029932765.1 Bacteroidales bacterium
ACGAAATAGTTTGCCACTTATTGCGGCTTATATCCACCTACGTTTTTTGAAGTAGAGAAGTAATACTGCAATTAATGCAAGCATAAATACAATTAAAAAGGTAAAGCCTAAAGGGTTGCTTCCTAATGGGAGACTTACATTCATTCCAAAAAGACCTGTGATAAAAGTAAGAGGCAGTAGTATTGTTGAAAATACTGTAAGTACCTTCATTATTTCGTTAGTTTTATTTGCTTGTAAGGAGTCAAAAGTTTGAGAAAAACCTTGAATTAATTCTTGATAATCTTCAATTGAATCCCATACCTTACGATAAGAATCCAAAATATTACCCCAATAATCCTCCAAACCAGGAGTAAAACCCTTGATGGCTCCAGACTCGAATTTTTGAAAAAGCCTAATCTGTGGCTTAAAAGCAGTATTCAAAAGAATTAGATTTTTTCTTGTAATACTTATTCTCTCAATACTTTTTTCAGCTTTTTTATTAAACATTTCTCTGCTGATATGATCCAGATTATCGCTTATTAGAGTAAATAATTTTAAACTTTCGCCAATTAGTGAATCTAATATTTTGTAGAGCAAAACATCAGAAGTGTTAGGAAGCTCATCAATGTCAATATCGGCATCGTATTTTGTTTTCTTAAAAAGCGAGCTAATAACCCAATGGGTTCCTAATGTTATAATATAATCTTTGCCCCAAAATATTTTAACTTCTTTTGTTTTTACAAACTTAAATGCTTTATCAAAATATGGGAAATGCAGAATCATAAAACGATAATCATCGTATGTATCAATCTTAGGACGTTGCACCTTCGATTGGCAATCTTCTATATCAAGAGGGTGAAAATTAAACTTATCTTTCAGAAATTCAATATTTTCATCACTTGCAATTGATATATGATACCAACGTAATTTACCTAGGTTTAGTTGTTCAATCATTTCTGATAAATTTATTAATTAGTCTTTGCAAGAAAACGCCAAATACGTCATTATTCTCGTTTTTGAAACAGTCATACTGACAGCTTACGTCAGCACTCCTTAGTTTCAAAAACTTCAAAAGCCTTGTCTTTGACGCTTTCTCATCAAAGACACAAGAACAGTTAGTTTTCTTGCAGACACTAATTAGCTGAATATTAGATTAAAAGCTGATTATATTGAATAAATAGCTGTGCTAAATAATTATATCGTTAATTTCGATAGTAAATGCTAACCACTATTTGCAAAGCTATTAAAAAAAAGTAGTTGTTTTGAGGTTTATTTGAAATCTAGCAATTTTGTGCAGCATTTTTTATAATTTTGCTTAAAATATTTTTTAATGGGAACAAAAATAGAAATATCCAATTTCAATAGTTGGCTGCCGGATAATAATAAGCCAATAATAATAAGCGGGCCTTGCAGTGCCGAAAGTAGGGAACAAATGCTTGAAACGGGGATTGAATTATCGAAGAATAAAGCAGTTAGCGTTATTAGGGCAGGAATTTGGAAACCTCGTACTAGGCCTGATATTTTTGAAGGCGTAGGCGAAATAGGCCTTGAGTGGCTAAAGGAGGTTAAGGAAGAAACGGGTCTGAAAACCTGTACGGAAGTTGCTACTACTGAGCATATTGAGGCAGCTCTAAAATGGGGTGTTGATATTCTTTGGATTGGAGCTCGAACCACGGTTAATCCATTTTCGGTGCAAATATTGGCAGATTCTTTAAAAGGGGTTGATATTCCTGTGATGATTAAAAACCCTCTAAACCCTGATTTGAAATTATGGATTGGAGCTTTCGAAAGAATGAATAATGCCGGTATTACAAAGCTCGCAGGAATTCATCGAGGTTTTCATGCATATGATAATAAGCCTTATCGTAACTTACCTATGTGGGAAATTCCCATTGAACTAAAGCGAATTCTTCCAGATTTGCCTGTTATTTGCGACCCATCGCATATATGTGGCAATAGAGAATTATTACAGGGAGTTTCTCAAAAAGCTTTGGACCTTAGTTTTGATGGCTTAATGATTGAATCACATATTAATCCTGATGTTGCTCTTACCGATGCAAGCCAGCAAATTACGCCTGCAAATCTTGCCAAAATGCTTGATGAAATTGTAATTAGAAATGAATTTGGCACCAAGGATTTTGAATTGAAGTTAAGTTCTCTACGAAACGATATTGATGATATGGACCATGAGTTGTTTAATATATTAAGCAGAAGAATGGAAAAAACTAAACTTATTGGGGATTATAAAAAAGAGAATAATATTACCGTTCTCCAGTTGGAACGATTACGAAGTATGATAAAGGAGCGAATAAAATATGGAGAAAACTTGGGAATAGATGCTGAGTTTATTAATAAGCTATTAATGCTTGTGCATAAAGAGTCTATTCGAGTTCAAACTAATATAATGCAAGGGAAATAGTAGTAATTTGAAATCAGAACTGACGAAATTAATCTTAAATATTGTATGAAAAAATATAAAATATACTGTGGAGGTGAGTTTATCGAAACTCCAAATCCATTGGAGGTTGTAAATCCATTTACTAACGAGAGTTTTGCAGAAACTTATTATGCATCATCTGATGATTTAGAAAAAGCAATTATTAAGGCGCAAGAAGTACAAAAGGAAATGCAAAACTTGCCTTCATATAAAAAGTATGAAGCTTTAATGTATATATCCAATACTTTGAAAGAAAGACTTGATTATTTTGCTGAAATATTGGCATTGGAATCAGGTAAGCCTATGAGGTATGCAAAGGGGGAGATTATGCGATCAGTTCAAACATTTCTTGTTGCTGCCGAGGAGAGCAAAAGATTGCCAGGCGAGGTAATGAGCCTCGACTGGACTCCTGCAGGAGAAGGAAAGCATGGTGTTATTCGGTATTTCCCAGTGGGTTTGGTTGCGGGCATTGCTCCTTTTAATTTTCCAATGAATTTGGCAGTGCATAAGTTGGCTCCAGCAATTGCTGCGGGTTGTCCAATAATTCTTAAGCCTTCTACCAATACTCCTTTATCAACCTTGGCTTTGGCAGAAATTATTTCGCAAACAGATTTACCAAAGGGAGCGGTATCTATTTTACCTATGGACAGAAAAACTGGAAACCAATTAGTGGTTGATGATAGATTTAAGTTATTGACATTCACTGGTTCCCCACATGTGGGTTGGATGATGAAAGCCGATGCTGGGCGCAAGAAAGTTGTTCTTGAGCTAGGAGGAAATGCAGGGATGGTTATTACTAAAACTGCAGACATCAAACAGGCGGTTGCAAAGGCAGTTGTTGGTGGTTTTGCTTATTCGGGACAAGTATGCATTCATGCACAAAGAATATATGTTGCCAAAGAAATTTTTAAGAAATTCTCTGAAGAATTTGTGCTAGAAGTTAATAAACTAACTCTAGGAGACCCTATGGATGATGACACTTTATTTTCGTCAATGATAGATGAAGGCAACGCTATAAGAGTTGAGGATTGGGTAAATGAAGCCATTAATGATGGTGCAAAAGTGATTTGTGGAGGTAAGCGCGAAGGCACATATTATCATCCAACAATATTGGTAGATACTAAACCAAAGATGAAAGTTTGTTCGTTGGAAGTTTTTGGCCCTGTGGTAACTTTGGAGCCTTTTGGCAATTTTGAAGAAGCTATTGCTGAGGTCAATAATAGTGAGTTTGGACTTCAAGCAGGAATATTTACTAACGATATTGGAGAAATGGATTATGCTTTTAATAACCTTGAAGTAGGGGGCGTTATTATTAACGATTCGCCAATTTTTAGGGTCGATCATATGCCTTATGGTGGAGTTAAAGACTCTGGACTTGGAAGAGAAGGCCTCAAATATGCCATTATGGATATGTTAGAAACTCGAATTTTGGTTAGGTAATTAAGCGTTTTAGTATAAAATTAGTATTTTTTAAGAAGTATAAAAGAATAATATATTAAGTGGGAAGTAAATCCTTATATCTTTGTAGTATATGAAACGAGCATTATAAAAATAATTTTTAACTCACAAAGGAATGATTATTTTTTATCATGCGACTGCATATGGCCGCTAAAAATGTAAACATATGAAACGAGCATTATAGAAATAATTATTAACTTTCAAAGGAATGATTATTTTTTATCATGCGATTGCACCTGTCTGTTGGCAGACGGCAGTCTGTCTAATAACTATACAGAGTGGCTTAAAAGTTCAAGTTCAAGGCTTGCTGCTTTTTTGTAAAGCGCAGTATACTAAGGTATATGAGCA
>JAOZPM010000183.1:0-4200 GCA_029932765.1 Bacteroidales bacterium
CCCTTATTCTTACCCCTTAATCACATCCTTATATTTCTGAGTTTTATCAGCGCTCCAATAATGCTCACCAAGAATTTTACTAACAGCCTTTTTAGGCATTACTTTCTCAAGGTTACGATAGAGAATAATATCATACTTACGGTGGAAATTTATCCAACAACCATTACAACCATTCTTATGCTCATCGTGTATTTTTATGGTAGATGGCTTATTTATTATCTCTTCAAGAGTTTCCTTATTTAAGTTACCAAGGATAAGTTGTTTATTTTGGCAAATAGGAATATCTCCATTAGGATATATAACAAGGCTATCTTTTATACTATTACAGCTCAATTTAAGATTCCCATCTCTAAAGTGAGTATATAGAGCAATAAAATCATAATTCTCTTCAAAATCCTTTACTACTTCAGGAATCTCATCAATAGTATAATCTAGGCTATTTTGTGTATGATGATCCGCAGATTTGGTATCAAAAAACTCCATGGTATTATAAATACCAATTCGCATATCGGCACCATAGGTTTTACAAACTGCAGCCACATGTTTTAGGTCTTCAAAATTATTGAAAGGCGTAAGAGTAAACATAATTGATATAGGCACTACACCTTGCAATTCTTTCATTACTTTTATTACCTTATCGTAGCCATCCACACCTCGCAAACCGATATAAGCTTCCTTATCGCCATCCAAAGAGATGAACAAACGCATTGGCTTATATTTCTTTACAGCTTCAATAAGTTTATCTGGTCTTAGTGCATTGGAAAGTAAGTCGTATTTAGGATGATTTGCCGAAAGATATGTAAGTATTTCATCAGCCTCTGGGTGAAGTAAAAACTCTCCACCTTCAAGACCAATAACAGTATCTTTATCTACAACTTTACTACTAAGAATTTCTTTTATTTTAGCAAAAGATAGATGTTGCTTAGGGCTTTTTGCCCAAATGAAGCAGTGGTTGCACTTAGAATCACATCTATCTGTTGCATAAAGCATTACGGTAGATAACTTTTTGTTCTTTGGTGATATATTGTTGTTCACCATTTTAGTACCACGTTTTATATAATCTGATATTTTATACATTCTCTATTTAGTTTTAATTGCTGACATTAGCTCATAGGTATTTACCAGTGATTTTAGGTCAGACTTATTGGTATTATCCTTGCTTTCGCAAATATTTAAAAATGTTTTTATCTCATCGTAATATCCTGACAGAACTAACTGATTATGCTCCTGTACAGGCAAAAAAGAATTTCTATCGAAAAGAAATCTCTTTGTTATTACTGGTTTCTTTATCTTCTCCAAAGGAATACCCATCATACTCTTAGGCTTATCAGTTGCTGTTAACTCATCTGAATTTACGCTCTCTAGGTATGCTTTATCAGTATTTATAAAGAAAGCCTCTTCAGCTTTTGCCCACCAATAATCAGTTGAAAGCTCCACATTACCGATTACATTATTTGCATGTTTTAAATGCAATAAATAAGTAATTACACCCTTTGATTTTTCAATCTTCTGAGCGGATTCAATCTTAGCATCGCCAAATATATAATTTACTATATCCAATGGGTGAATAAATAAATCAAGTATAGCATCTCCTTCAGGATAAAAGCCAACCTTATATTTATAATTATAATGTGAGGCTCCCTTTACATTATCCTTCATTATTTGATTAATTGGGGCATATCGCTTTTGCATACCCACAACTACAATTCCCTTACTATTTTTCTCTGCTTCAATTAATTGCTCTAATTCTTCGCTAGTAAAGCAAGGTGGTTTCTCCACAAAAACATTCTTGTCTTTTAATAATACTTGCTTTATAAGTTCAAAATGCGATGCTGGATTGGCAGAAATAAATACTCCACTAATCTCTGAATCATTTAATGCAATATCCAAATCACTAATTCCACGAATATCTTCATAGTTCTCATTTATTACCTTTGCAGTAGCTTCACTATTAGAAACTATATATTTTAAATCAACATTAAGATAATCAATTATAGGGTAAAGATTATTTATAGAATGATTGCCAATACCAATAAAAGCATACTTTTGAGTATACTTTCTAGTAAGAAATTTAATCTTTCGATCGCTTTTATACTTTTCAATAAGTTTTTTCATGGAATGAATATACTTTTATATTTAGAACTCGGCAAATGTAATGAAAATGTAGTCTTGATTATTTAATGAAAACCAAAAAAAACTAGCCTCTTGTAAACGTCCAATTATCATTATCGCTAAGCTTATCGTTATACGAATAGCCATCAATGTTAAAGAGTTTTATTTCGTCTGGATTCTGAATTCTATTCTTTATTATATAATTACTCATTAACCCCCGAGCCATTTTGGCATAAATAGCAATCATTTTGTATTTACCATCCTTATACTCTTTAAATGAAGGAGTTATTATTCTAGCTTTCATTTCTTTAGCCACAACAGCTTTATAATACTCATTTGAAGCAAGATTTATTAATACATCATCACCATTATCATTTATATCGCTCTGCAATTGTTCTTTTATCTTATTACCCCAAAAGCTATATAGATTTTTATTATTTCCTATTTGGAGCTTAGTTCCCATCTCTAATCTATAAGGCAAAATACCATCTAATGGTCGCAACAGACCATAAAAACCAGATAATATCCTAAGTTTTTCTTGTGCAAAGCTCCACTCCTCTTCAGAAAAGATTTTTGCATTCATAGATTGAAAAACTGCTCCATTGAAAGCCAATAGTGCTGGCAATAGCTTATAGTCAGCAAATGGATATTCCATTTGCTGATATCTTTGATAATTTAATTGTGCTAGATTTTCACTAATTTTCATTAATGACATCAATTCATTAACATCTACTGTTTTCATTTTCTTTAGCAATGCTTTCGAATAAGAGTCAAAACGAGTAGCTGAAAGGCTTTCTGAATTGAAGTCTATACTCTCATTTATATTTTTAGCTGGAGATATTATAAGTATCATTATTTTCCGTTTTATATATTTTAAAGCGCAAATTTAATTTTTTTTCTTCAATTGAAAAAATAATCGTATATTTGGGGTAATATAGAAACCACAAATTTCATTTATTCTTTTTAAAAATTAAGAAACTAAATAAATATATAATATTAACTGATCATGAAGGAATTATCAGAGAAGCATAAGGAAAAATATCAAGAACAGGTTAACAAAATAAACGTTAAAGATGAAACAAAGGTAAAGAACCGCATTCAAAAAGAAATAGACCTATTAAAGAAAAAAGATAATAGCAAGCTAAAAGGACTGATAGAAAAGGCTGAATTACTAGCTTCAATGCTTGAAAATCACGACTTCCCTATAAGTGCTACTTCTAAAAATTGGATAATTTTTGGATTAAACTATCTTATTTCTGATGTTGATTTAATTCCTGATTCAATACCTGGTATAGGATATGCCGACGACAATATGATTCTTAATTGGGTTATTAAAGTAGTAAAACAAGATATAGAAAGATTTGATGATTTTATAAATGCGAAAAATACTAAGGAACCTTTATTAAAAAATATAATTCAAGGAGATGGCGATACACAGCTAGTATTTTTTCCAGGTTTTTTTGATTCAAAATCGGAAAGTTACAATAATGATTGGCTAAAACTATTAAGCAGTATTAAAACTAATAACAGCTCAATTGGGATTTCTATTTTCGATTGGGAGCTTAAATATTTGAAAGAACTAAATTTAACTTTGCCAATAATAGATCATAAATTAGAGCTAAAGCCACGATATGATACCGATGCCTTTGCCAATGAATGGCAACAGCTAAAGATTGACATGAAGAATTTAGGTAGGAAATTATCAGTAGAGCTCTATAATATTAGGAAAGCAAATCCCAATAAGGAGATTGTTGCAATCTGCTTAAACACAGGTTCTAACGCCCTATTTACAGCCCTAGAAATGACAACTAGAAAATTAGTTGATAGAATATACCTTTTTGGAGCTACATGCTCAGAAAAGAGATTTATTAAGGTAATTGGAAATAAGGGTATTGGTGTTCATAATTTTTTCTCAGAAAACGATCATGCACTTAGATTTATCTATGATAATTATGAGCATCAACATACACCAATAGGCCTTGGTGAACTTCATAGTTTAAAAACAACTGGAGTAATAAATATAGATGTATCCAAAACTATTACTAGGCATTTAGATTATAGATATAAGTTTGCTGATTTGATGAATAC
>JAOZPM010000073.1:0-15330 GCA_029932765.1 Bacteroidales bacterium
CAACTTATAAGTTGGATAAGGACACAGAATGGCAGATTCTAAAATTTGCCAATGAGCAAATTATAAGCTTTGATGACATGCTTTTGCAAATGCAAATTCTGAAGTCTGATTATAATGCTGAAGATTTGAAAAAGCATCTTAATCGACTAAAAGAGATTCGTCTTTTGTATTGTGATAAGGATTTTTCGGGAATTATTTCGGTGGTTGGTTGAAAGAGGAATTATTTATTAATAAATAACCTACTAATTTAAAGGAAGTATTATTAACATTAAAGTCCCATTTCATCAAAGAAATGGGACTTTTGTATATTTTAATAGACCTTTTAGAAAAACCTCTATTTTATTTTGTGAGTTTTTGAGAAGAAAGCAACATATACAAGGCCTTTGAAGTTTTTGAAATAAGGAGTTTACATTTTGTAATCGACTGTTTCAAAAACGAAAATAACGAAGTAAATGTTGTTTTCTTTCAAAAAATAATTATGCTCCTAAAGTAGCAACCATAACAGCTTTAATGGTATGAAGTCTGTTTTCAGCTTCATCAAATACTATGCTTGCTGGGCCTTCAAATACTTCTTCAGTAACCTCAAGTCCATCAAGACCAAACTTCTGATAAATTTCTTCACCAACTTTAGTATCACGGTTGTGGAATGCAGGTAAACAGTGCATGAATTTCACGTCAGGATTTCCTGTTGCGTCCATAGCTGCTTGATTTACTTGGTATGGCTCCAAAAGAGCAATTCGTTCCTTCCAAACCTCGTCAGCCTCGCCCATACTTACCCATACATCAGTATAAAGGAAATCACAATCTTTAACGCCAGCTTTCAAGTCATCAGTTATAGTGATAGTAGCGCCAGTTTCTTTAGCAATTTCTTTGGCAATAGCAACTAATTCAGCAGTTGGCTGAACAGCTTTTGGTGCTACAGCACGAAAATCCATTCCCATTTTTGCTGCTCCAATCATTAGCGAGTTACCCATATTATTTTGAGCATCACCCAAGTAAGCAAACTTAATTTGGTTCAATGGCTTATCACTATGCTCTATCATAGTAAGAAAGTCAGCAAGAATTTGTGTTGGGTGAAATTCTGTTGTCAAACCATTCCATACAGGAACGCCAGCAAATTCGCCTAGTTCTTCAACAATTGATTGTCCAAAACCACGGTACTCAATACCATCATACATACGTCCCAATACACGAGCAGTATCTTTCATAGTTTCTTTAGCGCCAATTTGAGTTCCTGAAGGACCTAGGTATGTAACGTGACCCCCTTGGTCGTTAACTGCAGTTTCGAATGCGCAACGTGTACGTGTTGATGCTTTTTCGAAAATTAGAGCAACATTTTTACCTTTTAAACGCTGAGTTTCTGTACCTGTATATTTTGCTCTTTTAAGATCTCTTGATAAGTCTAAAAGAAATGTAATATCCTTTGGGCTTAAATCCAATAGCTTTAGGAAATTCTGATTTTTTAAGTTGTAAGCCATAATTTCTATATTTTATAATGTGATATATTAATTTCTAATTAATTTGGAATGCAAATGTAATAGTTTATTATTTTACAATGCGTGTTCCTGATCCTTCTTTTTTTAATAATCTAGCATCAGTAATAACAGTTTCTTTACCTCCATTTTCTACAAACTGAATTCCAGCACGTACCTTAGGAGCCATGCTACCTTCGGTAAACTGCCCGTCTGTAAGGTGTTTAGATATTTCTTCAATAGTTATATTTCCAAGTTTCTCTTGCTCAGGAGTATTGAAGTTTATCATTACGTTTGTAACATCGGTAAGTATAAAGAATGCATCAGCATTAATATTAGAAGCAAGTTTTGCTGAAGCTAAATCTTTATCAATAACAGCATCAATACCTTCAAGTTTGCCATTCTTTTTTAATATGGCAGGAATTCCACCACCACCAACGGTGATAACAATATTCCCTTGGCGAGCAAGAGTCTCCACAACTTTCCAATTGCTTATATCAATAGGTTTTGGCGAAGCAACAACTCTTCTATATCCTCTTCCTGCAGGGTCTTCTTGAAATTTCCACCCCTGCTCACTCATTTTGTTCTTTTCCTCTTCGGTATAGTAAGGGCCAACTGGTTTTGTTGGATTTTTAAATGCAGTATCATCTTCGTCAACAAGAACTTGGGTTATAAGAGCTATAATGTCTTTTTTAACGCCTCGTTCAGACAATACATTGCGCATTTGCTGCTCAATCATATACCCAATTGAACCTTGAGTTTCGGCTACGCAAATATCCATAGGTTGCTTTGGTATTCCAAATTCCTTGAATCCAGCTTCGTGCTGTAATAATACGTTTCCAACTTGTGGGCCATTGCCATGAGCAATAACTATATCGTAATCTAAATCTAATAAATCAGCTACATCCTCACATGCTGCAAAAATATTTTCTTCCTGTTCACTTACTGTTCCTTTTTGTCCGCTTTTTAATAAGGCATTGCCTCCTAAAGCTACTACAGCTAATTTCTTCATAATAATTGAATTAATAACCGACGCATCATAATAATGCGCGTTGTTTATTCTTATAATATTTAATTAATCGGTGGAGGAAGGACAGTCTTCTACTTAATTTAATTAACACTCCACGTGCTATTCCAATTCTAATTTTATTTACTATCTCTAGTATCTATAAAATTGGTAATGATTATTCCCAATTATTAGTTGGTATTATCATTAATCTTCGTAAAACATGATTGTTTTTTCAGAAGGAAGACAAAAGTAATATTATTTATGAGATAAGATATTTTTTAAGGATATTTAATACTTCAATTATTTAGATGTTTTTAATCAATCATTTTTGTCGTTGAAACAATAAATCCATCCAAATATTTATCGCCAAGCTCTACTTCTACAATCGAATTTACGAGTGATTCATTATAGTTAGTATATACTTTTATATAATTATCAGTCCACCCCGAAATCACACTGTCTTCTTCGCTATTTTCAAAGAGTACCTTATGTTTTGTGCCTATATTATTTGAATAGAACTCTGCTTTTTTCTTTTCTGATAATTTGTGCATTTCCTTGCTTCTTCTTTTTTTCTCCAAATTTGGAACCTGATTCTTTATGCGTAAAGCGTGAGTATTCTTACGCTGAGAGTATGTGAAGGTGTGGATATATGAAATGTCTATTTCTTTAATAAAAGTCATTGTTTCTTCAAAAAGCTCTTCAGTTTCTGTTGGAAAACCAATTATAACATCTGCAGCTATACACGCATTTGGCATAAGCTGTTTTATTTTAGCCACTCGATCGGCATATAATTCAGTATCATAAAAGCGTTTCATATCTTTCAAAATAGTATCGCTACCACTTTGTAGGGGTAAGTGAAAATGTGGTAGAAAAACCTTTGATTTGGAAACTAGCTCAATAATTTCATCTGTTAGTAATTCTGGTTCGCAAGACGAAATTCTTATTCGTTTTATACCATTTACTTTTTCAAGCTCTTTAAGTAAGTCGTAAAAATTCTCTGAACTACCTTTTCCAAAGTCGCCAATATTTACTCCTGTAAGGATAATTTCTTTAATACCTTCGGCAGCAACCTCATGTGCTACGGCAATAGTTTTTTCTACAGAAACACTTCTTGAGCGACCCCTTGCCATTGGAATGGAGCAATATGTGCAAAAATGGTCGCAACCGTCCTGCACTTTCAAAAAGCTTCTTGTTCTATCTCCAGAAGAATAGGAAGGAATAAATCTTTTTATTTTTCCTATTTCCGCAACATGAACTTCTGTAGCTCTGTCGGATGTGGGGTTCTGAATATATTCAACAATATTATATTTATCGTCGTTGCCCAATACCATATCTACATATTCCAGCTTACTGAGTTTTTCAGGACTAAGTTGCGAAAAACACCCTATTACGCTAACTTTGGAGTTTGCATTTCTTTTTTTTGCTTGTTTGGCTGCAGTTTTAGTCTTTTTTTCAGCCAATTGAGTTACAGAACAAGAGTTTATTATATAATAATCGGCAGTATCCTTAAAATCTACAAGCTCATACTCTGCCTCTGGAAACATTTTACGAATGGTAGAAGTCTCAGAGTAATTTAGTTTACAACCTAATGTATGAAACGCTATTTTCTTTTTCAATGTAATTATTGCTTTTTAATTTGCGGCAAAGATAATGGTTACATTGATAAATTATCAAATTATTAAAATATTAAATTACTAAATTGTCATATTAATTCAATTTCGTAGTCCAATAGTATGGAATTTGTGAATTAAAAATTAATCATTAACAACTAAACATTAAGCATTAATTAACTATATTTGCGGCAAATTATTTATAGTATTTAATGAAGGCAAAGAAGCAAAATAAAAAGCTATTTAAGAGGATATTTTCCAATGTAAACCATAAATATAAATTTGTGGTAACAGATGAGTTAACATATGAAGATATGCTGACTTTTAGGTTGTCGCGTATGAATCTTTTTATGCTTATTGGATTTGTTACAATCTTCGCCGTATCGATTACTATTTTTTTTATTTGGATTACTCCTCTTAAAGAATTTATTCCTGGCTATGCCAGTGTTGATAAAGTGTATCAGGTTTATATTAATCAGGCAAGGATTGATTCTTTGCGATTACGATATGATCAAGAAGTGGTTTACCGAGAAAATTTTTATAAACGAATTTTATTGGGAGAAGATTTATATAATACTGATACAATATTGCCCGCTCGAAATGCGGAAATAGATTATAATAATATTCCTGATGTAAAATCTGATAGAGAGAAGCAGTTACGAAAAAAATGGGATAATGTTAATGATTACGACCTAGTTTATTCTAATAACCAAGGAGTATCGCGAGGTATAGGTCAGTTTGTATTTTATACTCCTGTGCGTGGTACTATAACTAATGGATTTGATGCCTTGGAATCACATTTTGGGGTTGATATAGTTTGCAAGAATAACGAAACAATAAAATCTACTTTGGATGGGCGAATAATTTTTTCGGAATGGACATATCAAGGTGGTTATGTAATTACAATTCAACACGATGATGACCTAATAAGTATATATAAACACAATTCTACTTTGCTTAAAAAACAAGGAGATATTGTAAAAGCAGGAGATCCTATTGCTATAGTTGGAAATACAGGAAATCTTACATCGGGGCAACATCTACATTTTGAGTTGTGGTATAAGAATAATGCTGTAAATCCTTCCAACTTTATAACTTTCAAATAATTCATTTATCTTAAGTATAGAAATATAAATGTATAATACTAACGAAGACATTCAGAAGAAAAGAATTGCAATATTAGGTTCCACAGGTTCTATAGGGACGCAAGCTTTGGAAGTAATTTCTGAGCATCCAGATGTTTTTGAGGTGGAGGTGCTTACTGCGGGTAATAATGTTGATTTATTGATTGCACAGAGTTTAAAGTATAAGCCTAATGTTGCTATTATAGAAAATGAGGATTTATATTCCAAACTTGAGAAAGCATTAAGTAAAGAAGATATTCAAGTTTACGCTGGACAAAAAGCTATTGAGCAAATTGTAGAGATGAGTAGTATCGATATGATACTTATGGCAATTGTGGGCTTTGCCGCACTGGCTCCAACACTTAATGCCATAGAATATAGTAAGCAAATTGCCATTGCCAATAAAGAAACTTTTGTTGTAGCTGGAGAGATAGTTACTAAGAAAGCAAGAGAAAAAGGTGTGAATTTATATCCTGTAGATTCAGAGCATTCAGCAATTTTTCAATGTTTGGTTGGTGATTTTGATAATAAGATTGAAAAAATCATTCTAACTGCATCGGGAGGTCCTTTTCGTGGAAAAGATATTGATTTCTTGCGTAATGTAAAACCAGAAGATGCACTAAAGCATCCAAACTGGGAAATGGGTGCTAAAATCACAATTGATTCGGCAAGCATGATGAATAAAGGCCTTGAAGTAATAGAGGCTAAGTGGCTTTTTAATTTAAGACCTGATCAAATAGAAGTAGTTGTGCACCCACAATCTATTGTGCATTCAATGGTGCAATTTGAAGATGGAAGCATAAAAGCTCAAATGGGATTGCCAGATATGAAGCTTCCAATTCAGTACGCAATGGCTTATCCAGAGCGTCTTAAGAATAGTTTTCCACGCTTAGATTTTAAAGATTATAATTCTCTAACTTTTGAGCAAGTAGATGTGCAAAATTTTCGTAACCTTGCACTTGCTTTTCATGCATTAGAAAAAGGTGGTAATATGCCAGCTATTCTTAATGCCGCTAATGAAGTTGCCGTGGCAGCTTTTCTGAAAAATAAAGTAGGTTTTGTACAAATGTCAGAACATATTGAGCAATGTATGAATAAAGTTAGTTTTATTCATAAGCCTTCATACGAAGACCTTGTTCAAACAGATTTAGAAGCACGAAAGTGTTTCAATAGTTTTATATAATTATTATATTACAATTATGGATGGATTAGTAATGGCTGGGCAGTTAATCCTTGGCCTTTCAATAATAGTAACACTTCACGAGTTAGGTCATTTTTTGGCGGCTCGAGCTTTTGGTATTAGAGTAGAGAAATTTTTCTTATTTTTTGATGCATGGGGCATTAAGCTTTTTAGTTTTAAGAAAGGAGATACAGAATATGGAATTGGTTGGTTGCCTTTGGGAGGTTATGTAAAAATTGCTGGTATGATTGACGAGTCAATGGATAAAGATGCAATGAAACTACCACCTAAAAATGATGAATTTAGATCTAAGCCAGCATGGCAACGCCTTATCGTTATGATTGGTGGAGTAGTAGTAAATTTCATACTTGGTGTTATTATCCTTGCTTTTATCACATTGCATTACGAAAAAGAATACCTTCCTGTAGATGCTATTGATAACGGAATATATGCTTATGAACTAGGGAAGGAAGTAGGCTTTGAAACTGGTGATAAAATTATAGAGGTTAATGGATTTAAATTAGATCGTTTTAATGATATTACATCACAGAGCAACCTAATGGGAGCTAAGATTACGGTGCTTCGTGATGGTGAAGAAGTGGATGTTATTATCCCTGACGATTTTTATAAGAATTATACTAAAAAGACGAAACCACTTTTTATTAGAGCTGATAATTACGAATTTGTAATTGATAGTGTTATTCCTAATATGGCAGGCTTTGAAGCTGGTCTTATGAAGGATGATAAAGTGATATATATAAACAATAGCTTTGTTTCTAGTTTTGGTGAGTTTAGAAGTAAAGTGATAGAAAATAAAGGGTCTGAAATTAAATTAACATTGCTTCGTGAGAATGATACACTCGACCTTGCAGTTAATATTGATAGCTCAGGAATGATTGGTGTTTTGGCATTGCGACCACCATACCAATATAAGAAATACAGTATTGCCGATGGACTTAAGTATGGTGTGAAAGATGGTGTTTCCATTCTTTCGGCAAATATAAAAGGCTTTGGAAAGATTTTTAGTGGTAAAGAAAAAGCTACTGACTCATTGCAAGGCCCAATAGGCATAGCTACTATATATGGTTCGGTATGGAATTGGCATCGATTCTGGTTTCTAACAGCAATGATTTCTCTTATTCTTGGTTTTATGAATATACTTCCTATTCCTGCCCTTGATGGTGGTCATGTAGTATTTCTTTTGGTAGAAGTTGTTACAGGTCGTCCTGTGTCTGAGAAGATTATGGAAAAAGCTCAAATGGTTGGAATGTTTATTTTATTAGCGCTTATGGTTTTTGTAATAGGCAATGATATTTGGAAACATATAATTAACTAAGAATACTCTAGTTTTGTGTTTTTAATATTATTATTTTTGTAGAAATTTATTGAAAATAATGAGTACAACAGAATATTCAGGATATAAATATTTGGATAAAATAGACAGCCCTTTTGATTTAAAGAAAATGGGTGGAGCTGAGTTGCCAGAAGTTTGTAAAGATATTAGAAGCTTTTTGATTGACTGCTTAGCTAATAATCCCGGCCATTTTGGTGCTAGTTTGGGAGTTGTAGAACTTACCGTTGCTCTTCATTATGTGTATAATACTCCTCACGATAAAATTGTTTGGGATGTTGGTCATCAGGCCTATGGTCATAAGATACTAACTGGTAGAAAAAATGATTTTCAGACAAACAGAAAGCTTGGAGGACTAAGTGGTTTCCCTAAAATATCTGAGAGTGAATTTGATGCTTTTGGAGTAGGTCATTCATCTACTTCCATATCGGCTACTCTAGGTATGTCGGTTGCCTCAAGCCTTAAAGGAGAGAAAAACCGACAACATATTGCTGTAATTGGCGATGGTGCTCTTACTGGTGGCGAAGCCTTTGAAGGGCTTAATAATGCAGGAGTTAATAAATCTAATATGCTTGTTATTCTTAATGATAACGGTATTTCTATTGATAAAGGAGTTGGTGCAATTAAGGATTTGCTACTGAATGTAACTACCTCAAGAGTTTATAATAATTTTAAAGGCAAAGCGTGGGATGCTTTAGGAATACTTGGAACGGAAGGACCAACACCTCGTAAAATAATACAGAAGATTAATCTTGCAATAAAAAATACTTTCCTTAAAAAATCTGATCTAATGGAGTCGCTAAATATGCGATATTTTGGTCCGGTAGATGGTCATGATGTGGAAAAATTAGTAAAGGTGATGGAATTGCTTAAAGATATTCCTGGTCCTAAATTGCTTCATGTAATTACAAAAAA
Organism: Bacteroidales bacterium; assembly: GCA_029932765.1. Lineage (GTDB taxonomy): Bacteria > Bacteroidota > Bacteroidia > Bacteroidales > UBA1556 > UBA6267. The sequence goes on from JAOZPM010000073.1 coordinate 8,662, forward strand.
AGGAAAAGGATTTGAAAGAGCAGAAGTTGATCAAACAATATTTCATGCTCCAGGAGTTTTTGATAAAACAACAGGAGAATTGAAAAAAGAAGACACTTCTCATTTACCACCCAAATATCAAGATGTTTTTGGTATTACCATTACCGATTTGGCTCGTGATAATAAAGATATTGTAGCTATTTCGCCAGCCATGCTTAGTGGTAGCTCTCTTACCATTATGCAAAAAGAATTTCCTGATAGAGTTTTTGATGTAGGTATAGCAGAACAACACGCGATAACTTTTAGCGCTGGTTTAGCTATTAGTGGACTAAAACCATTCTGTAATATATATAGCACGTTTTTACAAAGAGGATATGATCAACTAATCCATGATGTAGCAATTCAGAAATTGAATGTCACATTTTGTATTGATAGAGGTGGACTTGTTGGTGAAGATGGACCTACTCATCATGGTAGTTTTGATTTGGCATTCTTACGTCTTGTTCCTAATATTATAATAATGGCTCCTATGGACGAAATGGAGCTTCGTAATATGTTATATACTTGTCAGAAAAAAGACCTTGGACCTACATCCATAAGATATCCTCGTGGTAGAGGTTATAATTTGGATTGGAAAAATAACTATGAGGAAGTTCAGATTGGTAAAGGGCGCGAATTATTAGCTGGCGACAATATAGCAATTGTTAGTATTGGGCATGTTGGTAATTTTGCAGTACAAGCGGCCAAACAAGTTAAAGATATTACTAAAGTAGGTGTTTATGATATGCGTTTCTTAAAGCCTTATGATAGTGAAATGCTTCATAAAATTTTTAAGAATTATGATAGTATTATTACAGTAGAAGATGGTACTGTGATAGGTGGTTTGGGTAGCTTATTATCCGAATTTAAGAATATGCACAAATATACAAATAGTATTAAGTTACTTGGTATTCCTGATCAGTTTATTGAACATGGAAAACCTGCCGAACTACATGCGATTTGTGGCTTTGATGTAAATGGGATTGTCTCAGAAATAAAAAATGTAATTAAATAGTTTTTTATTTAGTTTTTTTATTACTTTTATATCCTTAAAATCTATTATATAGATTACCAGTAAATAGTGGTTGGTAAGTGTTGATTATATAGCGTTTAGATATTAACTAATAATAAAAAAAGTGATTTTATTAACTGCAATTGTTGCTTTACTTATTTCTTTTTATTTATTGAATGAAATAACTGATAAGTTTTTTGTTCCTTCATTAGATGCAATTTCGCATAGATTGAAAATGTCTGATGATGCTGCTGGTGCAACATTAATGGCCGCAGGTTCAAGTGCTCCTGAATTATTTATTTCTATTATTGCTGTTATTTATGGTGGCGATAATCTTGAGTTAGGCGTAGGTACCATTGTAGGCTCGGCTTTATTCAATTTATTAGTAATAATAGGCGCAGTTTCCTTTGTTCGCGATGCTAAAATTGCGTGGCAACCTATGTTGCGAGATATGCTATTCTATACATTGGCAATAGGGGCTTTATATTGGGCTTTTAGTTCAGGAATAGTTACTATTTGGCATGTTATTGGGTTTTTAGCCCTTTATGTATTATATGTTGTTGCAGTTCTTAATTGGAAAAGAGTGTTTCCATATGAAAGATTTGTATTTGAGGAAGAAGAGGACGATGAAGATCCTTCCTGGAAGAAATATATGCGTTTATTGGATTATGTTATTGATTGGATATTTGGCAATCCTGAAAGGTTTCTATATAATTTCTTAGTTAGTGTTACACTTATTGCTCTATTAAGCTGGGTGCTAGTCGAAAGTGCTGTTGTAGTTAGTGAGGCAATGGGTATTCCTAAATATATTGTTGCATTAACAATTCTTGCTTTTGGTACTTCAGTACCTGATATGATGTCGTCGGTAATTGTTGCAAAACAGGGTAGAGGTGGCATGGCTATAAGTAATGCTCTGGGTTCTAATATTTTTGATATTCTTCTTGGTTTAGGTTTGCCTTGGTCGATTCTTATTATTGGCAGTGGTAATAGTATTGAAGTATATCAAAGCAATATTACATCTCATATATTTGTTCTACTTGCCTCTGTAGTAGGTATGTTTGGAATATTTTTACTTACTCGTTGGCGTGTTAATCGTATAGTAGGTACAATCTTTTTAGGAGCGTATGTTTCATATCTTGTATATGTTATAATGCAAGCGGTATAAATATTCTATTTCATCAAAGTTTTACTCAAAGTTATTTAATATGTCGAAAGTTAAATGGAAACCTGGTACAATGGTATATCCTTTGCCTGCTGTAATTGTAAGCTGTGGTTCTCAGAAAGCAGAATGGAATCTAATAACTATCGCATGGACAGGTACAGTGAATACAAATCCACCAATGGTTTATATATCGGTACGCCCGTCGCGTCATTCATACAATATTATTAAAGAAACAGGTGAGTTTGTTATCAATCTTACCAATAAAAAAATGGCTTTTGCAACTGATTGGTGTGGTGTAAAGTCGGGTAAGGATTTTAATAAATTTGATGAAATGAAATTAACTCCTAGTGAGGCTGAGTTTGTTGCATGCCCTATGATTGCGGAATCACCTATAAATATTGAATGTAAGGTTACGCAAGTTATTCCCTTGGGTTCTCACGATATGTTTATCGCTGAAGTATTAAGAGTGCACGCCGATGACCAATTTCTAGATTCAGAAACTGGCGCCTTTGATATGAAAAAAGCTGGTCTTATTGCCTATTCCCATGGCAATTATTATGAGCTAGGCGATCATATTGGCAAGTTTGGCTATTCTGTAATGAAGAAGAAAACTAAGAAGAAAATTAAAAAATAAAGATTCTCAAAAATACAGAAATAATACCACGCATAATTCAAATTTGCTGATAAATAAATTAGAATATATCAAATATTCAAGGTTTAAATTCTTTGCATAGCCCAAAATACTTTAATTTTATAGTTATAGTATTAAATATATATAGCACTATATTATGTAATACATTACGCTATTAATATACATAATAATGTAATACAAAACATAATAATATTAAAATATATGTAATAGATAACAAAATAATACTATCTTTGTACTATGGATTTTTTATATGAGCTATATAATAGGGTAATAGACAGTATTTCTAATAAATTTATTAGATCAATGTATGATGAGGTAAATTGGGATGCGCACTTAATAAGTATTATTGGGTCACGAGGTGTTGGTAAAACAACAATGATGCTTCAATACCTAAAGGCGCATTATAAAAAAGGTGATACTACTGCATTATATATTTCGCTTGATGATCCTTATTTTTTCACGCATAGTCTTATTGATACAATAGATACATTTGTAAAGCTTGGTGGTTTGCATTTATTTATTGACGAAGTACATAAATATATGCCCTTGCACCCAAAGTCTGATTGGTCCATTGAGATAAAAGCAGCCTACGATCGTTATCCTAAATTACGAATGGTATATTCGGGTTCTTCAATAATAATGCTTCATAAAGGCTTGGGTGATTTGAGCCGTAGGGTAAGCCCTTATCATATGAATGGCTTATCTTTTCGGGAGTATCTAGAGTTTAATAATATCCTTAAATACAGGGCTTTAACCATTGAGGAGATAGTGACTGATTATACTAAATTGTCATCTGAGATTTCTTCAGACACAGTTATTTTAAAGCACTTTAAGGAGTATTTATTGAAAGGTTATTATGCTTTTTATGGCGAAAATGAGTATAAATATTTTGATAGGTTACGCAATGTGTTAATGATGGTTTTGGAAGTTGATATTCCCAAAGTTATGAATATCCCTTTTACAAGTGTGGAGAAAATGAAAAAGCTATTGGCAGTAATTTCTAGCTCTGCTCCTTATGTGCCAAACCTAACTAAAGTGGGAAAAAATATTGGCATTACCGACCAACGCACATTTTTGAAATACCTTACTTATTTAGAGAAATCTGAAATTATAAATACTCTTGAGAAAACGCCAAAGGGGAGCCATATTCTGAAAAAACCAGCAAAGGTATATCTTAATAATACAAATCTAAATTATGCTTTGGAGCGCAGAAATAGCTCATTGGGAACAGCAAGAGAAGTTTTCTTTTATAACCAAGTATCGTCCAAATACAGCATAATTGCATCCAAGGAATCTGATTTTTATGTGGATGATAAATATACATTTGAAGTGGGAGGCAAGAATAAAGATTTTTCTCAAATAGCAGATGTTGATAATGCATACCTAGCCATTGATGATATAGAGGTAGGTGTTTTTAATAAAATACCACTATGGTTATTTGGCTTTTTATACTAAAATAAAAAAGCAGACTTCAAAGATTATTCTCTCTTTAGTCTGCTTATAGGCCCTTTCCTGATTTCGAATATTATTTCTACAATTTAGTCGGCTTATAAATACTTAGTCTCAAAATCCATCTTATAATTCATAATTAGTTTACCTTGATAATATACGCTAGACATTATTAACAAATCTCCATCATATTCTTTCTTATATTCAGATTTAATTTTGCCTTTCTTAGAATAATTATAATAGACTTGTTTCCCATTTTCGTACTTATAATTCCATGCAAATAACTCCTTGCCTTTATGGCTATAAGATATCTGCTCTAAAGGTCTAGAGCGGCTTTTGTCGTATGTTACATAATAAAATAAAATGTTGTTTTTATCATAAAACTTTTGTTCAATTATTAGTGTGTCAGCGGTATATTTACTTACAGATTTTCTTATCTCTCCTTTTTCGTTAAAATACTGAACTACTTTTACTAAATTATCATTTGTAATAGTATCCCATTTGCAAACCTGAGTTTCTTTTTTCTTTTTCTTTAGAATCTCTCCTTCGCTTTTACATTCGTAGGTCCATGTTTGTACTACTTTATTTTTGGAATTATATAATACAGATTTTGATAGCTTGCATTTATCATAGTAATCGTATTCCCATGTAAACTTAATTTTTCCATTTTTTTTATAATGATGCGATTCTACCATACACATGTCTTTATTGTACTCCCAATCATTTGTTAGATGCTTTTCATTATCGCCTTTTTGATAATAAACAGCTAAAAGGTGATTGGTATCGAATTCATAATAATAAGATAGCTTGAGCTTTCCCTTCTTATAATTCTTAATTGATGTTACAATATTGGAATCATTATAAGTATATTTTGTCGAATTTTTCGTGATTCCTTTTTTGTCTTGATATTTTACTTCCAATAGGTTACCGTTACTATCAAAACTCTTTATGGATTTACCAACTAACTTCTCTCCTTTATAGTTTTGAGTGGTAATTTTATTTACCCCTTTATTCTTAATAGTTTTTTTTGGAATATAAAAACGATCATAGGTATTATAATAACGATAATCATTAAACTCTGACTGACTTATGCCTACGTAGCCTAACATGATAAATACTGCAATTAATAATTGTTTCATAGGTGATATTTTTAAGTGATTTATTGTGTGTGTATTTTATAACGAATAAAGTTATTATTTATTATATGTGAAAAAAATATTTTATGTGTTAATTGCATTTACTCTCAGCAGGGATGGCAGGCAAATTAACAATTAGATATTTCTCACAATCAAGCAATTAAATACTTAATTACTTTCTGGAAAAAATCACTAAAATCTTTCCCATTTTAATCAACAATTTATTATATATTCGCTCTTTGAAAATAGAGGCCTTTTAGGCACTTAGTATATCTATAGAAATTACTTAATAACAATTAGTTATAGTTTATGGAACGAAAAGGAACAGGAAAAGTTTCACAGGTAATTGGACCTGTAATTGACGTTTATTTTGAGAATGATGCAGATCTTCCAAATATATACGATGCCCTAGAGGTAAAAAATGCTGCAGGTACTAAAATTATACTTGAAGTACAGCAAGATATCGGAGAAAATACAGTAAGAGCAGTAGCGATGGACTCTAGCGACGGTGTAAGCCGTGGTATGGAGGTTATTCCTACAGGCGAAAAAATATCTATGCCAGTGGGCGAACATATCAATGGACGTGTATTTAACGTTGTTGGTGACCCTATTGACGGAATTGGTGAAGTAAGCCGCGAGCATACTTACCCTATTCACCGTGAGCCTCCTAAGTACGAAGATTTGAGTACTTCTAACGAGATTTTATACACAGGTATCAAAGTTATTGACCTTATCGAACCTTATTCTAAAGGTGGTAAGATTGGTCTTTTCGGTGGTGCTGGTGTTGGTAAAACTGTAATTATTCAGGAGCTTATCAATAATATTGCACTTAACTATTCTGGTCAATCAGTATTTGCTGGTGTTGGTGAGCGTACTCGTGAGGGTAACGACCTTATCCGCGAGATGCTTGAGGCTGGTATTATTAAGTACGGCGATGAGTTTATGAAGAGCATGGAAGAAGGTGGTTGGGATTTATCAAAAATTGATAAAGAAGCGCTTAAAGATTCTCAATTGACATTAACATTTGGACAGATGAACGAACCTCCTGGGGCTCGTGCTCGTGTTGCTTTGAGTGGTCTTACTCTTGCTGAGTATTATCGCGATGGTGATGAGAAATCTGGTGGACGTGATATCCTTTTCTTTATCGATAATATTTTCCGTTTTACTCAGGCAGGTTCTGAGGTGTCGGCTCTTTTAGGTCGTATGCCTTCTGCTGTAGGTTACCAGCCAACTTTGGCTT
>JAOZPM010000184.1:0-4164 GCA_029932765.1 Bacteroidales bacterium
GAGTGTACTTAATGCCATTGTTTTTTAAAAACAATTCTGTTTCATTCAAGTTAAAAGGAAGAAGCCTTATTTTCTTCGTGATTCTATTATGAAGTCCCCCTTTGTTTTTAATAATATTATTTACCATATACGAAGCAGCAGAACCACATATTACTATAATCAAATCATTTCTTCTTGATGCATAATGGTTCCAGAAATTTTCAAAAGCCATTAAGAATTTTGATTTAGGTGTTGCAATCCAAGGAAATTCATCAATGAAAATCACTTTTTTATTTTTATACGATAATCCGTCAATGTATTGTTCTAATAGCGTGAATGCTTCCAACCACTTACGAGGTGTTTTAATAGATATGTTATTTGTCCGTATTCTAAGTTCTTTGGTAAAATTGTCTAATTGATCTGATAGTAAACCATTAGTTAATCCTGTTACTTCATAAATAAAATTGTTTTTATAATGCTCACGAATTAAAAAGGTTTTGCCAACTCTTCTTCTTCCATAAATAGCCACTAATTCAGATTTATTACTAACTAAGGCTTCTGTTAGTAAAGTTAGTTCTTGCTTTCTTCCTATAATTTTATTTTTCATAATATCTTTATAATTCGCCAAAAGTACTAAAATTTTCTACATTTGGCGGGTTATACTAAATATATTTTGATAATATGTTGCCTTTAGTATTTGTATACGGTATTACTTAAATAGAGAAAGCTGCTCTATTAGTCCCAAATCCTCAACCAAAAACCCGCCTGCCGGTAAGGCAGGGTTCGGTTCTTTTCCCGTTGGGGGTACAAAAAAAGCCACATTTTCGTGGCTTTTTTTGTACCCATGCAAGGCGATAAGTTTGTGCTGATATATTGTTTGTAGCATTTTTCTTTTTCAGAAAAATGTTTAAAACAAACCATCGGTAAGTCTTGCTGGGGGTGCAATTGAAATACAATTCATGGATTGTTTCTACAGTTATCTCAATTATTATACAATTTATAATTTTATATAAAAAGGATACTCAATTCAAAGCATTTTTTGAACCTCCTTTTTATGTAATTTTGCCAATGATCAAATAATAAGCTGAATGAAAACATTTTTTAGAATATTTATAAAAACGATAATAGGAATTTTTATGTTTCTATTTTTTCTACCATTCTTAATAAGTCCCATTTATAACTTTCCTGAACCGAAACCGTTCTCTGGAGATAAGATATGGAATCCATACCAGAATATAGATAGTTTAACTTGGCTAAAAGGTAATTTTCAGATCCAGAGTGAAGCGTGGGGTGGTTTTACCGATGGTAGTAATAATCCTACCGATAGCGTATATAAGCTGTATAAGAAGCTTAATTATGATATTATTGGAATTAGTGATTATATGAAAATAAACGACTATTTTAAAGATAGTGCAGAGTATATTGCAATATATGAACATGGCTATAACGCTAGAAAAACGCATCAAGTAAGCATAGGTGTGGATAAAATTTATTGGTTAGATTTCCCACTTTACCAAACAACTTCTCATAAGCAATTTATACTAAATCAACTTAGACCTAATACTAAGGTGCTAAGTATTGTGCATCCTAATTTCCATTTCGAAGGATATACTCATAATGATTTGAAATACCTTGTAAATTACGATTTATTGGAAGCATTAAATCATCAACGATATTCGTTATCGCATTGGGATGCAGTGCTTTCTAATGGTCATGCAAAATATATTTTGGCAGATGATGATGCTCATGATATTAATAATCCATATTTGGTTGGAGTGGTAGCTACAATGCTTAATGCAAAGAGTAATAGTGAAGAGGATGTTGTGGAAGCATTGCTTTCTGGCAGAACTTATGGTTATGTGCCAACAACACCGAATGATGAAAACTATGATGAAAAGGCTGCTAGAACTCTTAAATTTCCATATCTAATATCAGCAAAACTTAATGATGATTCTTATAGTGTGCTATTTACAAAAAAAGCTCTGAAAATAGAATTTATAGGACAAAATGGAGAAGTAGTAAAAGTTGTAAAGAACAGTAATACAGCTCAATATAATATTAAGGATAGTGATACATATATTAGAGTTGAAGCTGATTTTCCTAAGTATGCAAATACTATTTATCTAAATCCAATATTTAGATTTTCGGGAGATAATCCTTTAATAGAAGAACTTGCTACTATTAGTTGGTGGAAGAGCATTTTATCGTGGGCTACAGCTTGGGCTTTATTCTTCTTTCTTAGTAAGAAATTATGGTCATTCTAGGCTGATAATTATCCTGTAATTACTTGTTTATTAATGTAAAATCTTGGAGTTTAATTGATGTAATTTTTTGTTATATTTGTAATCTGTAAAAAAATTTATTAATAAAGTAATTAGATTGATAATCAATTGATTAAGTCATTATGAAAGTTGCTCGATTTAGTTGGTATGTGGTTTATACAAAAGCCCGTTCAGAGGTAAGAGTTGCAGACCTGCTTCATAAAGATGGTATAGAAGTTTATTTACCATTAATTACCGAAACTAAACAATGGAGCGACAGAAAGAAAAAAACAACTAAACCTTTATTTACTTCTTATGTTTTTGTAAAGATAGAGAAGCATCAATATGAGAAAGTTAGAAGAATTACAGGAGTAGTAAATTTTATCTACCATTTGGGGAAACCTGCTATTGTTAGACAAAAAGAAATTGATGCAATTAAACTATTTTTATTAAAAGTAGAAACTAAATCAATAGAGTTTGAGCCATTTGAGAAAATAGTTATAGAATTTGGCCCTTTAAAAGGTAAAAGTGGAATAATACAGAAAGTTGGTAAAAAGCGATTAAGAATTATTATTTCTGAATTGCAAACCAGTATTATTGCCAATATAGAAAAAGAAGATGTGAAGAAGAACTAGTATTTTCGTATCTTTCTTGAGATTAGTGTTTTATAAAAAGTTGCCTGTGGGTGACCGGGCGAAGCTGTGGAGATTCTCTAGTAATCAGTAATCTGTTCACAGTCTTCAGTAATCAGTTCGTAGTAACTTTGAACTTTGAATTTTAAACTTTAGCCCTTCGACAAGCTCAGGGCAGGCCTTTAGCCTTCAATTCTTTACCATACTTTACAATTCTTTACAACGCCTTACAATCCTTTACAATTCTTTACAACACCTTACCATACTTTACTATTTTTCACAACTCTTTATCATACATTACATCATTAATTCATTACACTATTGAACAATTAACAATAAAAATATGAAAGGAATAGTATTAGCCGGAGGATCTGGCACAAGACTTTACCCAATTACAAAGGGTGTATCAAAGCAATTATTGGCAATCTATGATAAACCAATGGTTTATTATCCAATTTCGGTGCTAATGTTGGCCGGGATTAAAGAGATACTTATTATTTCTACTCCTGAGGATTTACCAGGTTTTAAAAAATTGCTAGGTTCAGGTGAGGATTTAGGAATAAGGTTTGAATATAAAGAACAACCTTCTCCTGATGGTTTAGCACAGGCTTTCACTATTGGCGAAGACTTTATTGGTGAAGATGATGTTTGCCTAGTACTTGGCGATAATATTTTTTATGGTCATGATCTAACAGGAATGCTTTCCCGCTCTATCCAAAATGTTGAAAAAGAAGGTAAATCAACCGTCTTCGGATACTATGTAAGTGACCCACAGCGATATGGAGTTGCTGGTTTTGATAACGATGGAAATGTAACTTCCATTGAAGAGAAGCCTGAAAATCCAGCGTCTAATTATGCAGTTGTAGGGCTTTACTTTTATACAAACGATGTAATAGAAGTTGCTAAAAATATAAAGCCTTCAGCTAGAGGAGAACTTGAAATTACTACTGTAAATCAGAAGTATCTAGATCAAGGGCGACTTAAAGTTGAGCTTATGGGTAGAGGTTATGCATGGTTAGATACTGGCACCCACGAATCTATGCTTGATGCAAGTAGATTTATCGAAACTATAGAAAGCCGTCAAGGATTAAAAGTAGCCTGTCTTGAAGAAATCGCCTATGTTAATGGCTTTATCAACAAAGAACAACTTCTTAAACTTGCCGAACCATTGAAGAAAAATAAATATGGACAGTATTTGATTAATTTGGTTAAGTAGATTGTTTAGTGTTGTGTGTTTGTTGTTTAGTGTTGTGTGTTAATTACGATGCTTTAAATATTGAATAATTAGTAAA
>JAOZPM010000005.1:0-42401 GCA_029932765.1 Bacteroidales bacterium
ACTCTCGTGATGGCTTATTTATGTGACCCCTCTGGGGCTCCCTTCGACTTGCCTTATCAGGCCAACGCTCAGGATAAACTTCTCGCCCCAGAGGGCACAAAAAAAGCCAACACTCTCGTGATGGCTTATTTATGTGACCCCTCTGGGGCTCCCTTCGACTTGCCTTATCAGGCCAACGCTCAGGATAAACTTCTCGCCCCAGAGGGCACAAAAAAAGCCAACACTCTCGTGATGGCTTATTTATGTGACCCCTCTGGGGCTCGAACCCAGGACCCTCTGCTTAAAAGGCAGATGCTCTACCAGCTGAGCTAAGAGATCATTCTCATTTGTTTGAAGGTTAATTCTTGATTGTTTAGATCAAAAGAGAAATTCATCTCTTGTGACCCCTCTGGGGCTCGAACCCAGGACCCTCTGCTTAAAAGGCAGATGCTCTACCAGCTGAGCTAAGAGATCATCCTTATTTCAAATGAGGGTGCAAATATACAAGCTTTTATCAAATGAGCAAACAATTTTATGAAAAAAGATGAAGATTTATTAAGCTCTATAATTCAGCAAATTAAAGTGTAAAAAAACTATTTATTGATATATAATAGTATCTTAAACTATTAATAAAAGTTAATATAAAGTCATCATTATTCTTTTTACTTTTGCCAATCGATATTATACCAACAGAATTGAATTATAAAAAGTATTATTTTTAGAAAATAAAATGACATTACAACAACAAGAATCAAATAAAAATTTTAAGGCCTTTATTTGGCATGCGGCTTTTCTTGCTCTAGCAGCAAATTTTATGGATATAGACACCGTTATTCCTGCTATGTTACTATCTGTTGGCGGCAATGCTATTCACCTAGGAATTCTCACAAGCATAATGGTTGGTGGTGCTAGTTTTATGCAATTATTCTTCTCAGGAATGCTATCAAATATAGCCTATAAAAAGAAATTCCTTTTGGCAGCAATAAACCTCCGCGTACTAAGTTTATTAGGTTTGTCTACTCTTTTCTATTTTTCAAAAAGTATAGATCCAAATATTGTACTGCTTACAATATTTGGTCTTATCCTTATTTTTTCCTTTAGTGGGAGTTTTGCCAATATCTCCTATATTGATATACTGGGAAAAACCATAACCAAAGCCAAGCGCAAGAAATTCTTCAGCCTTAAACAGTTTATTTCGAGTATAGGCTTACTTATTTCAGCTTTTGGAGCAAGTTATGTTCTTAAACAATATGTATTTCCTGAGAACTATTCAGTAACATTTATCTTTGCGGCATCACTCCTATTTATAGCCTCTGGTGGATTTTATTTTCTAAGTGAGAAAACACCTTCTGCAAAAAAACGAATGAATTTAAAGAATTTCTTTGCTCAAATGCCCAAGGAAATAATGCTTAACAAAAACCTAAAGAACTATTTATTTATAATAAATATGCTAGGAATTGGTGTAAGTTTACTACCTTTTGTTATATTACTTGCAAAGGACTCTGGCAGCATAAGCCTCGAAAGTATAGGTAGTTTTATTATCTTCCGCACTTTAGGAATGGCAATAGGAAGCATTAGTCTTTTTTATAAAGCTAAAAGTTTTAAATATAAGAATGTACTTCTTTTCAATGTATTTCTTGGATCAGCATTACCGATAATAGCCCTAGCATTACAGAATAACGCTGTACTATTCCCAGGTATATTTCTATTGGCAGGAGTATTTGTTTCCACTTATAAGGTAGCCATGAATGGTATTCTTATTGAAATATCTAATGACGAGAATAGAACATTATACGCCGGAATATCTGGCGCGGGGAACATATTAACAAGCATATTTCCTATAATAGCTGGAATACTACTGGCAAGCCTTGGTTATAATATAGTTTTCGGATTTATTAGCCTGATAATGTTTGCAAGTATATTCTTTATTAGAAAACTGAGGTGCTAAATAAAAAATGTCAATAGAATAGAGTAAATTAACAATCTATTTTATTGACATTCTTCTGCTAACAATAATATCTTTAATAGAATAAACTACCTATCTGATATGCGGCAAATGCAGCAACCCATGCAATAGCTGTAGTATATACAATTTCAAAAATAGCATACTTCCATAAACCAGACTCTCTCTTGATAGCTGCAATAGTTGCTATACATGGGAAATAAAATAACACAAACAACAAGAATGCAAAAGCCACCGGTGGCGTATATATTTTCTGCCCTATTTTTGGCCCTGAAGTATATTCTGCAGCTTTAAGTTTTTCGCCTAGTGATTGTGTTCCCTTTGCTTCGGGGTCAGATTGATAAAGCACTCCCATAGTAGAAACTACAATTTCCTTAGCAGCAGCTCCTGTAATCAGACTTACTCCAATTTTCCAATCAAAACCAAGTGGACGAATTACTGGCTCAATAAAATGACCTAATTCACCAATATAAGAATTCTCTTGACGCTCACCCTCTTTCATAAGTGAAATCTTATGTGCAACTAACACTTTTGCTATTGCTATACTATCGGCACTTATGCTATTGTCTTGCGTAGCTTTATGAAGCATTTCTATTTCAACTGCATCATAATCTTGCAAATAATCAACTTCTCTAGGGAAATAACCCAATGCCCAAATAAGAATAGAAGCAATAAGAATTATTCCTCCCATCTTCTTAAGATACATTTCAGCCTTAAACCACATATGCTTAACAATTGTTAGAGCTGTAGGTACACGGTATGGAGGCAATTCCATTACAAAAGGCAATTCCTTAGCTTTAAACAATGTTTTCTTGAAAATCCATGCTACAATTCCTGCCATCATAATTCCTAATGAATAAATAAAGAAAAGCATTGTACCAGGGTATTGGGGAAAGAACGCACTAATAATTACCACATATACGGGTAATCTTGCACTACACGACATAAATGGATTAATAAGCATTGTTACCAACCTATCGTTTCTTCCTTCGATGGTACGAGTTGCCATAATAGCAGGCACATTACACCCAAAGCCCATTAGTAATGGAATAAATGAGCGGCCATGTAATCCTACTTTATGCATTATTTTATCAACAATAAAAGCCACACGAGCCATATAGCCAGTATCTTCCATTATGGAAATAAAGAAGAAAAGTATAAGTATATTGGGTAAGAAACTAATAACACTTCCCACACCACCAATTATACCATCAACTAATAAATCTCTAAATATACTTGGCTGCATTAGATTAGAAACAAAACTACTCAAAATACTTACTCCGGATTCTATCCATAATTGCGGATAACTACCAATAATAAAAGTAGTTTGAAACATTACCCACATTAGAAAAATAAATAGAGGAAAACTATATAATCTATTAGTAATAATACTATCAACAGCATGTGTAACATCTCGTTTGCTGAATGTAGCTCCTACTTTATAAGTTTCTTTAAGTGCACCATAAATAAATCCATATTTAGCATCAGTAATTGCAGATTCCGCATTTTCTTTAAAATAGTTTTCAGCCCTATCCTGACGATCTTTTACAAGAAGCTTTATTTCTTCTTCATTTATTGTTTTCTGAATTTTAGATTTAGCATCAGCATCACCCTCAAGCAATTTAATTGCAAGAAAACGAGAAGATATTCTATCCGTTAAATCCCAATTACCAGACTGTTTAATAAGATCTTGAATTAGCTTAATAGATTTCTCTATGCACTTACCATAATTTATATGAATATGACGCTCTATTGGATTTTTATTAAGGTATGACTCTATAACTAGATCAAAAAGCTCATCAATACCTTTTCTTTTAGCACCAACAGTACGCACCGATGGAATTCCTAACATTTGAGAAAGAAGCTTGTCGTCAAGCACATCTTTTCGTCTATCCATCTCATCGCTCATATTCAATGCCATAACTACCTTTACATCCATATCAATAAGCTGGGTAGTAAGGTATAAATTACGTTCAAGATTAGAAGAATCTATAACATTAATTATAACATCGGGCATTTCATCATGAATAAAATTACGAACATATAATTCTTCTGGCGAGTATGCTGTTAGTGAATATGTACCTGGCAAATCAACAATATTGATTTTATATCCGGCATGCTTAAAAATTGCTTCTTTGGAATCTACCGTTACACCGCTATAATTACCAACATGCTCATTAAGACCCGATACAATATTAAAGATTGTAGTTTTACCACAGTTAGGATTTCCAACAAAAGCTACATTTAGCTCTTTAAGTTTTGTTGCACGACCCTTTAATTTGCTATCATCTTTTATTGTTCCTTTAAATACAAATTCTTCATTAACATGATCATTTTCAGACATCAACTCAATAAGATTAGACTCTGAAACTCTTAATGAAACATCATAGCCCATCAAAGAATACTCAATAGGGTCTTGTAAGGGTGCTCTTCGAATAACCTCAATCTCTTTCCCCGCAATAAAACCCATCTCCATTATTCTTCGGCGAAAAGCACCTCGGCCTTTTACTTTAGAAATAATACCCTTTTCACCTTCATTAAGATCACTTAAATGTTTCATTATTATTTATTTCATTAAAATTATTTTCTAAAAAAGACAAAAATAGTTTAATTAGTTTTTTAATCAATAGCTATTAGTAGGTATTCTATTTCAATTCATCTTTTTTCTTTTTCACTTTTCTAAAATATGATTCTTTGGTGGCAATATACATCACTTTGGTAGCTTTCATATGTACATTCCCTGCTTTATCAACAAATTCTACAGGAAGTTTTAAATAATATTGCCCTCTTTTATTTAGATTTTCTCTTATTTCTTCAATCACCTCATCTTCAATAATGAATCTGGCAACCACTTTCTTTTTAATGGGCTTCTTAAAAACTATATGAGCTTCCTTATCCCATATAACATACTCTCTTCCAAATATATTACGAAGCTGAATTGCAAAAATAGGATCTATTGAAGCATAAATACTACCGCCAAAAACAGTCATATTAATATTCCAATTTCGTAATCCTAATTTAATACAAACATGCATTTCTTTCCAATCATCGGAAATAAACCGAACTCTACCACTACTCCTTCTATATGCTGGGTATATGTTTAAACCAAACTTATAAAATTTAGTATATAAGCTCTCCTTTCTCTCTGTTTCAAACTCTTTCACAATATAAAATCTTGTTTTAATTAATCAACGCAAATATACTAATAAGAATATCATTTAATTAATAAAGTTTTTTATTCAACTAACATATGTTTTTCTTACTTTTGAAGCTTAAATCTAACCTACACATTATTGCAAAATGGAGAATTATTTTCAGAAATTTAGAGAACAAGTTATAGGAAGAAATTACCCTTTCACAAGCCCTTATGGTGAGCAAAAAATAATTTATGCTGATTGGATAGCAAGTGGCCGATTATATAGAGGTATTGAAGACAAAATGGCTAATACATTTGGGCCTTTTGTTGCAAATACACATACCGAAACTAGCGAAACTGGTACTGTAATGACAAAAGCATATCATCATGCCAAAGATATTATCCGTAAACATGTAAATGCTAATCCCAATGACATTGTAATAACTGCAGGCGTTGGTATGACCGGTGTTGTAAATAAATTTCAACGGATATTAAATTTAAAGCCTTGCCATAACGATAAAAACTTAGAAGAAACACTTTCTGGAGAAAAGCCAGTGGTATTTATTACCCATATGGAGCATCATAGCAACCATACATCGTGGTACGAAACTATTGCTGATGTGGTAGTGCTGCCTGCAACTAAAGAAGGCACAGTAGATTTGATAAAAATGGATGAAGTGATTTCGTCTTACTCTAAAAGAAAAAAGAAAATTGGAAGTTTTACAGCCTGCAGTAATGTTACTGGCGTTGGAACTCCTTACCATAAGATGGCAGCAATAATGCATAAATATAATGGTCTTTGTTTTATTGACTTTGCTGCAAATGCACCTTATGAAGAAATGAATATGCATCCTGAAAATAAAGATGAGTATCTTGATGCAATAATGTTCTCTCCACACAAATTTTTGGGAGGACCAGGATCTTCAGGAGTATTGGTATTTAAAAAAGAGCTTTATACTAACGCAGTACCCGATCACCCAGGAGGTGGAACTGTAGATTGGACAAATGCTTGGGGTGAGTATAAATATACTGACAATATTGAAGCTCGTGAAGATGGTGGAACACCTGGTTTTTTGCAAGCCATTCGCACTTCGCTTTCTTTAAAACTAAAAGAACAAATGGGTACTGATAATATCCAAAAACGAGAAGAAGAACTATTTAAAATAGCTTTTACTGAACTTGGTAAAATTAATAATCTTAGTATTCTTGCAAACAATATTAAAAAACGAGTTGGCGCACTTTCTTTCTATATAAAAGACGTTCATTATAATCTAATAGTAAAACTACTTAATGATAGATTTGGAGTACAAGTTAGAGGTGGTTGTGCTTGCGCAGGTACTTATGGTCATTATCTTCTTAATGTTACTCATGAAGAATCAAAACGAATTACTGATTTGATTGATAGCGGCGACCTTAGCAAAAAACCTGGATGGGTACGCCTTTCGGTACACCCAACAATGACTAATGATGAGCTATACTTTATTTGTGATGCTATAAATAAGATTGGTAAAAACCATGAAGAATGGGCGAAAGATTATATTCACGAAGAGGAAACTAATGAGTTTATTCACAAAAACTTTATCAATAAAGAACGATATAATATTGATGATTGGTTTTCTTTATAGTTACTCTCCAAAAAATAATAACAAAAAAACTCGTAATAAATATTACGAGTTTTTTTGCTTAATTGATATATCTTCTATTTAAACCAGCCAAATATAAAACTTATTTCAGCAGTAGGCGAACTAAGTTTGCCTGTTTCAAATACATTGCTTTCAATTTTATTACTAGAGTTTAGGTAATTATATGATAACTCTGAATTACTAACCCATTGGTAACCCAAACCAACTTTAAACTTCATCCAATTAGTTAGATTCATTTCTACATCTATTTGAGGAGTTATTACAAAAACTGGGCTCGAAACATAAACATCATCATTATAATACTTACAATTATAGCTATTGCAAGATTGGTAATAATCGTAATGATCATAAAGAAGAATTGCACCTCCTCCAAACTTTGTGCTAAAACCAAAATGTATTGGTTTATCAGCCACAAAATTAACACCTACTATTAATCCCGTATGAAAAAATGTAGAAGCTTTCTCAATATTAGATGTTGAATCTGATGAAAGGAAATCGTATTCAGGAGAACCAAATGAACCTCTACCATAGAATCCCACATAAAAACTTCTATTTAACAAAACAGCACCATCAAAGCCCGCTGCACCAGCTACTTTTCCATCTAATGATAATAAATTAAAACTAAAAGCACCAAACCCACTTATCTTAGTAATTGAATTATTATTACTAAATAATGTTTTATACTCTGTATTTGAGTTTTGAGAAACTGAAGAATCAGATTTCTGAGAAAACATAACAAAAGGTGTTCCCAATGCTAGTAATAATAATAGTAAGAATATTTTCATTTTTTAAAGTATTGATTGATTTTGATAAATATCTTTATGTGTTTTTACTAATTAATAAAATATTTACTAGCAAGTGCCTTTTAACACTTTATACTAATAAATACAAACTGTTATAGAATTACAAAAGTAAACTAATTACGAAGAGTAAAAAAGTAAACAAACTAACAATAATTACTTTTAGTAGGTTTTAGATATATTTTTACTATATTTGTGACTGATATTTCACAGATATCGCGTATGCAAACATATTTATTAACCTAACAAAACTACCATGAAAAAGTCAATCCGATTTTTCTTTATCATGCTTTTAAGTATTAGCTTATTCCAAATTAGCTGTACAAAAGAGGATGACAAAGCTGTAGTATTACCTACAGTTAGTACTAATAGTGTAACAAACATTGCACCTACAACAGTAACAACTGGCGGGGTAATTAGTGATAATGTAGAAATTACTGCTAGGGGTGTTTGTTACTCAACATCCAATCAAAATCCTTCTCTAGAAGATGATGATGGTTTCACCACTGATGGTACTGGTGATGGAAGCTTTGTTAGTAACCCTTCGGGACTATTAAACGGAACAACATATTATATTAGAGCATACGCTACAAATACTATAGGAACAGCATATGGAAATATGGTTACATGCAAAACCATGCAATAAATTATAAGTTATTATTACAAATCAAGAGCTAGGTTATATTATTTAGCTCTTTTTTTATTCTATCACTTTTGCAACAATAACAAATAATTAACGTAGAAGTGTTATTGACAAAATTATGATATATTAAAAATGGATATTAATAAAGAGAAGAACATAATTAGAAAACAAATTAAGTATATAAAATCAAAGCTTAATGCTGAGGATAAACTTCTATTATCAAAACCCATAATTTTGAATTTGGAGAATAATAATGACTTTATTAACTCAACGTGCATACTCGCATATTGGTCCATGAATGACGAAGTAAACACCCATGCTTTTGTTCAAAAATGGAGTTCTTCTAAAGATATATATCTACCTGTAGTTAAAGGTAATATGCTTGAATTTAGATTATTTACAAATATTAATAATATGGAAAAGGAATCTGAATTTGGCATTTTTGAGCCCAAAGGTAAAATATTAAAAGATTATACGATAATTGATCTTGCAATAATTCCGGGAGTAGCTTTTGATAATCATAATAATAGATTGGGAAGAGGCCTTGCTTTTTATGATAAAATACTTAAAAGTATAGATGCAAAAAAGATTGGGATTTGCTTCAATTTTCAGATTTTGGATATAATACCAACTGAAAATACTGATATTAAAATGGACATGATAATAAGCTCTAAACCCTAATTAAATATAATACTATATAAATAAACTATTTTCTTTATCTTTGACAATTATACAAATTAAAAACACATATGGCAGGAGCTAAAAAGTTTGGAACATTTGCAGGAGTTTATACACCATCGGTACTTACAATACTAGGTGTAATAATGTATATGCGACTCGGTTGGGTTGTAGGGCAAGCTGGGTTAATTGCGGCTATTGCAATTGTATTATTAGCACATATTATTTCCATAACTACAAGCTTAAGCATATCAAGTATAGCTACCGACAAAAAGATAAAAACTGGTGGAATATACTATATACTATCACGAAGCCTTGGCCTACCAATGGGAGGTTCTATTGGCATAACTCTATTTGTTGGTACAGCATTAAGTATTGCATTATACATTGTAGGTTTTACCGAAAATTTCATTAGTATTGATACTATTAGCAGTTTCCTAGGAGTGGAAGACAGCATAAACACCATAAGAATAATTGGAACTATTGTACTTATGATTCTAGTTGCAATTGCATTTATTAGCACTTCTTTAGCAATAAAAACTCAGTTTTTTGTTTTAGGAGCAATAGCACTTTCCTTAATTTCTATTGGGCTAGGATTTGCCATGATGGACACATCTGCAATTACAGAACCAATAATGAGTCCTGCAAGAACAGGAGTGCCATTAATAACTGTATTTGCCATTTTCTTCCCTGCCGTTACAGGTTTTACAGCTGGAGTTGCTATGTCGGGCGATTTAAAAGACCCCAAAAGCTCTATTCCTAAAGGTACAATGTGGGCTGTTGCAACAGGACTAGTTGTTTATATAATACTAAGTATTGCTATAGCGTATTTTGTAGACAGAGATCTATTATTAAATGACAATAACTTTTTTCTAAAGGTAGCATTATACTCACCACTAGTAATAGCTGGAATTTGGGGAGCTACACTATCATCTGCTTTAGGAGGAATCCTAGGAGCACCACGTATTATACAAGCAATATCAGGGGACAAAATAATACCTAAGTGGTTTGGAAAAGGTCATGGCGAATCCAACGAACCTCGTAATGCACTTATTTTTACATTCATTATTGCTGAAATTGGAATTTTAATTGGAGAACTAGATGCAATTGCTGAAGTTGTATCTATGTTTTATATTGCTGCTTATGGCTTTATAAATCTAGCTTTTGCTCTCGAAAGTTGGGCAAGTAGCGATTTTAGACCAAGTTTTGCTGTAAATAAATGGGTTGGAATTATTGGTTTTGTAGCCAGTTTTGGTGTTATGATGCAATTGAATCCAGGAGCAATGTTTGCAGCATTTATAATAATGTGGGCAATATATTTCCTTCTAAAAAGAAAAGAAATAAAGTCGGACTTTGGCGATGTTTGGAGCAGTGTATGGTCATCAATGGTAAGAACTTCGATTACTAAACTTGCAGAAAAATCACTTGAAAAACGTAATTGGAAACCTAATATACTATTATTCATTGGTGAAAATGACCAACGACCTCATTTAATGGAACTTGGCAAACTATTTATTGGAAAGTATGGTTTTTTATCAGCATTTAATTTAATAGAGAATGATAGCAATACTTTTAGCTTAACCAAGCATGAACAGTCTATTGACACTTCGCAAAACACCGATGGAGTATTTATCCGTAAGCATAACGTTAATAATATATATGACGGAATAGAACAAGTATCATCAACTTATGGTTTTGCTGGAGTGGAACCAAATACTATATATATGGGGTGGGCTCGAAACACTAAAGACCCTATCCGTTTTGCTCATATGCTAAAAAATATTTATTCTCTTGATCAGAATATTGTTTTAATGGATTATGACCAACAACTTAAGTATGGTGATAAAAAACAAATTGATATTTGGTGGAGAGGTAAAGGACAGAATGGAAATTTATCGTTACAATTAATTAAATTTCTACAAGAAAATGATGATTGGGCAAAATCCAAATTACGACTAATGGTCGTAAATCCCGTTAATGACGATCATGAAAAACTATTTAAACAAGCAACAAGTATTCTTAATAATTTGAGAATTGATGGTGAGGTGCGAATCATTAATAACCAAATAGAGAACCGTAGCTTTTATGACATTATTAATGTTGAGTCGATAAATTCTAGTTTAATTTTCTTGGGCTTACCTGATATAGAAATAGGCAAAGAGAAAAGCTTTATTGACAATACTAATGATTTATGTAAAAAAATTGGTACAGTAATATTGGTAAGAGCTTCTTCTACATTTATGCATTTAGAAATTGGTGGCAGAAAGAAAAAGGAAAACTCTAATTTAAAAAAGATATTAAAAACAAATAAGGAAAATAGAGCAGCTCTTAATTATCCAAAATACAAAGCTCTTGAGCTTGCTAATATGGATTTTTTCAATAAGAGCATGAATAATCTTGAGAGTATAAAAGAAACCTCTTTATATAAGTTTATTAGTGCTGAAAACAAACTATTCACCGAATTTGATAGCATAATTAAAGAGTCAATAACGAATCTAAAAATAGAACTTGAAAAGAGTAAGCCCGAGTATTATTCTGCAAAGATATCGGCAATACACACAAAAACTCTTACTAAAATAAACGATTATCTTAATAGTAATAAAAAACTAATTAAAGAGAAGGAGCAATACATTACAGACCTTCTAGAAAAAGAAATTAGCTTTATCAAAATGCTTTATAAAGCTTTGCCAAAAACCATAAAGATAAAATACGGAATAGAGGATATTCAAATTGATCCCAACGATAGCTTTGATATAAAAACCTATAAATGGATTAGACGTAAGTTAGTTTTAATTGGAAAAAAAGAATTTTCTTATACTATTAAATATCAGCACTTACTAACCGAAAAATTATTAAGTACAAATATCGAATTTATTGAAGATATACTTCATAAGTTTGGATATATGAGTAGTGAGAATATTACTGATGTAGAAATATTTACATCAAATATAGATAAGGAATTTCTTAACCTATATTTATCGGCTAGTAAGGATCAAAAAATTGATATTAAACAAATAGATAAAATAGAAAAACTTAATACTGATTTAATAAATAAAGTAAATAGTAGAATTACTAAATTTGTAAAGTATAGAGAAAATATAATTTATACACTTACAAATAAACTTAATGAGATTAGCTCTATTACTGATGTAAATAGTACAATAGATGATGATTTTAATATTAGCAAGCACATTAATAATATAGACAAATCTCTTGATTTATATACTGAGAAGAGATTTCATAATAATATAATATTAATAAATAGAGTTCAATTAAACATAACTCTACTAAGCTTTGCTGCACAATTACGACAATTTACAAAGCTAATTCTAAGGAGAGTAAGTGTAAGTCTAGAGAAAGATATTACAAATAATGATAAATCCTATTTAGAGTACTTAAAGCTTTATAGGAATGAGTTTGATAAAAATAATGATGCTAGTTTCAATTTTGAGAGTGAAAAGCTATCAGTTAATTTTGATCAAAGTTCAGCAAAAAGCCTTATCAATCTTATAGATAGATCACAAAAGAATATTCTTGAATTATTACCAGATTCAATGGAGATTTTTTCTGAAGAATCAGAGAATATGATCGGCACTAAAAAACAGTTTAATGATTTAGAAATTATAAATATTTCTGTAACACGCTTAATTGATTTTATAATACAAGATGAATTTATAAATAAGATTAGCACTATTATTTCTAGCCTTCCTGAACAAATAACTACTAAATCGCATTTCTTACTCGACCACTTACGCTATATGTCGTATTGTGTAGAACACAAAGAAACTGTGGAGGAAGACTTCCGAACTTTTATTAATAATGAGATTTCTAAGATTGAGAATAACAATAATACAAATGATGAATTTGTAAACAGCATTCTATTACAAATAGAGGAACGTCAGCGAATTCTTAATGAAAAGACATCTATTTATCCATTTGTATTAGCAGCTACTAATCTTAAGCAATATATTAAACAAAGAGAAAATTCTATTAGCAAGAATAAATTATCACAGTTAATAAGTCGCACAAATAATTTATTACGAAGTATTGCTGCTAATATATGGTATCAAGAGAGTGAGGGCATTATTTTAGCAAAGAATCTTATTAATGATTCTGACAAAGTTTACGATAATAATAGTAAACAGCGCAAAGCTATTGATAAGATTAAAGCACCCATAGAAGTTTCTAATAATCTACCATATTATTACCAACAATTATTCACTAATAGGCAGAATTATATTCCTGAATTCTGGATAAAACGAGAAGCTGCAGAATTAGAATTTGATAACTTTGTTAAGGATAAGAAATACAATCTTGCAAAAGCATTACTTATAAAAGGAGCTCCTGGCTCAGGAAAAACTCACCTAAGTTATCATTTTACCCAACTATTGCCAAGCAGTAATAATGTAATTACAATTACACCTCCTATTGGTGGCAGTATTAATATGGATATTTATAATAATATTATACAACAAGCTTTCAATAATATTTCTGATTTTGACAAACTTGAAGATGATACTGTAATAATATTTGAAGATATTGAATTGTGGTGGCAAAAAAGTAATAATGGCTTTGAGGTATTCGATTCTATTTTTAATTCCATTGATAAGCATTCCAACAGACTTACTTTTATTGTTATAATAAATAGTTATACCTATTCCATAATTGAGAAATTACGAGATTTAAAACGTATATTTTCTCATATTATAAGCTTGAGTATAGTAGATGCACGAAGTATAGAAAAGATGATATGGAGTCGTCACCTTTCTGGTGGACTAAAAATTAGTTTGGGTAATAAGTCCGAAGACAGTTTTCACACTTGGGATTTTGCTCGCTTATTTAGCAAATACTTTAAGAGTTCGCATGGCTTTATAAATACTGCTATGTACAATTGGATTAATAATATTATTGAAATTGAAGATAAGAATATAAAAATTCGTAAACCTGAATCTTTAAGCATTAATTTATTTAATAGTTTAAATGATAATGAGTTATGGGTACTGCAATCATTTATTATTCATAAACAAGTAAATACTGCCAAATTATCAAAAATAACAGATTTGGAATCAAGTTTTATTAATAGAAAATTAATAGAAATGTTACGAATAGGAATTATTGAAGAAAAAGGAAAGGACATTTATGAATTAAGTCCTCTTCTTACACCAATGATAATTCAGTTACTTAAATCTAAGAAATACTTATAATGCAGGATCTAACCAAACATATATCCGCATTTCCATTTATAGGATTTGTATTAGGTGGCATTATCTTATATATGATTTTGCGCATTATACAAATTGTGCTTATTAGGTTTATTGAAAATTCCAAAATCATTTCAAAGATAAATAGAGTTTACAGTATTATTGAGCTCTTTATTGGCGAATTATATATTCTATGGACAATACCCTATTTTCTGAAAAATAGCCCAAGTATTGGAATCGTACTAAGCATAATCCTGATTACATCTATAGGGTTAATTTTTTGGTATGCAGGTAGAGATTTTATTTCAGGCTTTATTATTAAGTCTAACTCTGGATTCAGAATTAATTCTAGGATTAAGACCAATGATATTGAAGGTGTTATTATTAATTTTTATGCAAGAAATCTTAAATTAATAAACGATAAAGGCGAAAAAATAATTATACCATACTCTACTTTGATAAACAAAGATATTCTTGTTAAGAACCGTAATAAAACTCGCATTTCAAAGCATATTACTCTTAAAATTAATAATGTTGACAATTATAACACTCTAATAAAGGATTTACGTTTTATGATAATGATGCATCCAAAATCATTAGTAAACATTGCTCCTACTATATCCATATTATCGCATAAGAAAGGCGTTTGTAATGTAGAGATTGATATTACAGCAAGAGACAATAATGGTCTTACTGATATAGAAACCTACCTAAAGAAAGAGCTTAAAAACCAAAAAGTATAAACATGAAAAAAGGTTCAATTTTTAAGAAAATTGAACCTTTTGATATTTATCGTATTTATTACTAATCAATTGTAATATGAGTCCAGTTTTCACCTTTTTCAATTCGCTTCAATTGTGTTAATGTAATTCCAAATTCACGAGCTATATGCACATAAATAGGTTTTTTACCGTCTTTAGTACCATCACGCAGTTTAATTTTAAGATTTCTAACATCTTCTTCTGTTAATTTAGAATTCTTAATCTTCTTTTGGTGATAATCTGGATCAGCCTTTCGATGAGCATACATGCCATCATTATCGCGCCAAGCAAGGTTCTCAAAGTAATTATTACTCCTATTATAATCTTGATGAATTACGTATGTTTCATCTTTACTTGGTGTATCAAGGAAATAATCAGCAACAATTTTATGAACAAAATATGTACGTTTTTTCTCGCTTTTTAATTTAATAACTAAAATATTGTAACCAGTTAGGAAGGAACCTTTAATAATTTTTCCACCCTTTCTACTAGTTCTAAAACTTTTTATTTGTCCATAATTTGAAATCTCAAACTTCTCATCAGGATGAATTTCTGAATAATCAAGCTTCACCCATTTTTCTTCTGCTCTACTCTTTTCCATAACAATTATATTTAAATAATTAATTTATAATATTTTACAAAGATAATCATTAAAACTACTAAATCGTGACTTAACGGTTTTTTAATGGTATAAAAAACATTATTTAACATTTTAGGCTCGTTAAAAATAACAATTAGTATACAATATGTAATTAATCAATCCAATTCCTTATTTATTATTAACATAATTTTCAATTTTTAGAAATCAGATACCAAGTGTTTTCATATATTTGCATTTAATATAAAACACTAAAAACAAAAAAAAATAAACTATGTTTAAGTATTTACTATCATTAATCATATTAACTTCATTAAGTTTTTTTGCTACAGCTCAAGAACAAGTTACTATTGATTTCAAAGCAGAAGTACCTATGGACGAGAACATTCGCCATGGAGTATTAGAAAATGGATTAACTTATTATATCCGTGCCAACTCAACTCCCGAAAACAGAGCTGAGTTTTTTCTTATAAATAATGTTGGTGCAATGCAGGAAACTCCTGGCCAAAATGGTTTTGCACACCTAACTGAGCACATGTGCTTTAACGGAACAACAAATTTTGAGAAAAAAGACATTATTCATTACTTAGAATCTATAGGTATGAAGTTTGGACCAGAGATTAATGCATATACGGTTTATGACCAAACTGTATATACTTTAAATAAGGTACCAATAGAAACTATTGAGAACATTGATACTTCATTGATGATTCTTTTTGAATGGGCTACAAATGTTACAATGGATACTGATGAAATTAATGCAGAACGTCTTGTTGTAAGAGAAGAGCTTCGTACTCGTAGCAGTGCAATGAGCCGTATGCGCGACGAAACTAACAAAGTGCTTTTTGAAAATTCTAAGTACGCTGTTCATAATATTATTGGAACTGTTGATGTAATTGACAACTCACCAGTAGATACCCTTAGAGCTTATTATAATGATTGGTACCGTCCTGATCTTCAGGCTATAATTATTGTTGGAGATATTGACGTAGACAAGATGGAAGCTAAAGTTAAAGAGATATACTCTAAACTTCCAATGCCTAAGAATCCTAAAACACGCATAGAACATCAAATTCCTAATCATAAAGGAATTAAAGTTGCTCTAGCTCAAGATAAAGAGGCACAATACTCTATCATTCAAGCTACATACAAAAAAGATGTAGAAAAGAATAAAAACCAAAAGTACTATTACGAAGAACATTTAAGTGCTTTATATGGCATTATGATTAATAACCGATTAGGAGAGCAAAGCCAAGCTGCTGACGCTCCATTTATGCAAGCTTTTGCCGGTTATAATTCAATGGTTCGTACAAAGGATGCTTATAGCTGTTTTGCTGTAACTGGAAATGATAAAATCAAAACTGGTTTTGAGGCTATCCTTATGGAGAACGAAAGAGTTAAGAAATTTGGCTTCTTAGAGTCAGAATTCGACAGGGCTAAAAAAGAATTATTATCTTCAAATGTTAAAGCATTTAAAGAAAGAAATAAGCGCAAAAGTGAAGTTTTTGCTAGTAACATTAAAGGTAATTACCTTACTAATGAACCTATCCCTAGTTCAGAGTGGGACTTTGGTTTTGTAACTTCATTTATGGAACAAGTAAAACTTGAAGAAGTAAATGCCTTAGCTAAAGAATGGATTGTTGATAGCAATATGGTTGTTCAAATATGGGCTCCAGAAAAAGAAGATGTTGATATGCCTACTGAAGCAGAAGTTTTTGCGATTATTGCAAAAGTTCATAGTGCTGAATTAGTTCAATATGTAGATGCTGAAGCTAATAAGCCACTAATAGCTAGAACTCCTGTTGCTGGAACTATAGTAAGTGAAGAAACAAAAGATGGTATTACTCGTTGGACATTAAGCAATGGAGTAAAAGTTGTAATCAAGACAACTAACTTTAAAGAGGATGAGATATTAATGAGAGCATATAGCGATGGTGGATGGAGTAAGACTAAAATGAAGGATGATGTGTCTGCTAAGATTGCTGCTGACGTTGTTGATATGAGTGGTGTTGGTGAGTTTGATAATATAAGCTTAAAAAAGAAGCTTGCTGGAAAAACAGTAAGTATTAACCCTTACATTTCGCAAATAACAGAAGGCATGAACGGTAGTTCTTCTATTGATGATTTCAACACACTATTAAAACTAAACTACCTGTATTTTACGAAGCCTAGAGCAGACAAAGATGCTTTTGAGAACTATAAATCACAAACTTCAGATCAGCTTAAGAATAAGAATTCTAATCCACAGCAAGTGTTTATTGACAGCCTACGTTTAAGCATGTCGCAACATCACCCTCGCAAAAGAGTAATGACTGTAGATATGTTAAATGAAGCAAAATTAAACCGTATTAAGTACATCTTTGGTGAGCGTTTTGGAGACCCTTCAGGATTTACTTTCTATTTTGTGGGAAATATAGATATTGATGCTCAAAAAGACACTATTCTAACATACCTTGGTGGACTTCCAACTGTTACTCGTGAAGAAACTTACACTGACCTTGGTGTTAGAATGCCACAATCTCGTGTTGAGAATCATTTTACTAGAGAAATGGAAACTGAGAAAGCAACAGTATTTATTGCATTTACAGGAGAGTCTAAGAAAATAAGTATTGAGGACGAATTAAATCTTCAGATGGTAAAATCTTACCTTGATAATAGATATATGGAAACTCTTCGTGAAGAAATAGGTGGTACTTATGGCGCTAGCGCATGGTCAAGCATTTCTCATAGACCAGTATCTGAATATAATATTGGAGTTTATTTTGATGCTGATCCTGCCAAACTTGATACAATGATTTATGTTGTATATAAGGAAATGGATAATCTTATAGCTAATGGACCTTCGGAACTTGTTATTAAAAACACTGTTGAGAATAAGCTTAAGGAGCATTCTGAGAAAGCAAAAGAGAACCGATGGTGGATTAGTGTTATCATGAATGATGATATTAATAATCAAGATTATAAGCATTTTGATTATGATGGGTTTTGGAAAGGTATTACACCAAAAAGTGTAAAGAAATTTGCTAAGAAGAAACTTGACAGCAAACGTACTGTAGAAGTAGTTCAAACTGTAAAATAAAATAATCTCAAAACAAACATATTTATAGCCCAGTTATTTATTTAGCTGGGCTATTTTTTTGTGTTATGAAATAACAAAACTAAAACCTAAAATACCTAACTTTGTAAAATGAATTTTAAACTAGAATCAGATTTCAAACCTACCGGTGATCAACCCCAAGCTATAGAGCAATTAATAAATGGAGTTGAGCAAGGTCAAAATGGACAGGTGCTTCAGGGCGTTACTGGTTCTGGTAAAACATTTACCATTGCAAATGTTATTGCAAAACTTAATCGCCCTACCCTAATTCTAAGTCATAACAAAACCCTTGCAGCACAATTATATGGAGAGTTTAAGCAATTCTTTCCTAATAATGCTGTAGAATATTTTGTTTCTTATTACGACTATTATCAGCCCGAGGCTTTTATCCCAACTACCAATACGTATATTGAAAAAGATCTTCAGATAAATGATGAAATAGATAAATTGCGCTTAAGTACAACATCATCTCTTGTTTCTGGTCGTAGAGATGTAATAGTAGTTTCGTCAGTATCATGCATTTATTCATTGGGAAACCCTGCTGATATTACAAATAACATTGTGATGCTCACAGTAGGTCAGAATATTGATAGAGATTTATTCTTAAGGCATTTAGTAAATAGTCTTTACTCAAGAAATGAGATTGATTTTCAGCGAGGCACATTTCGTGTAAAAGGAGATACTGTTGATGTTCATCCTGCAAATACTGATTTTGCATACAGAATTAGTTTTTGGGGTAATGAGGTTGAAAGCATTGATGTAATTGACCCTATGAGCGGCACAAAATCAGAGAGTCTTAACTTTGTCAAAATATATCCTGCAAATATATTTGTAACAGATCAAAGCAAAATGAAGGATAACATATACCAAATACAAGATGATTTGGTAAAACAGATGGACTACCTAAATTCAGTTGGAAAACCTTTGGAAGCAAAACGTCTTGAAGATAGAGTTACTTATGATTTAGAAATGATAAGAGAACTAGGATATTGTTCAGGAATAGAAAATTACTCTAGATATTTTGACGGCAGAAAAGTTGGTCAGAGGCCATATGTACTTTTAGATTTTTTTCCTGAAGATTTTCTTATGGTAATAGACGAAAGTCATGTAACATTACCACAAATACGCGCAATGTATGGTGGCGATAAGTCACGTAAAACTAATTTGGTTGATTATGGTTTTAGGCTACCTTCAGCCATGGATAACAGACCCTTAGTTTTTGATGAATTTGAACAAATAACTAAGCAAACACTATACGTATCAGCTACTCCAGCTGATTATGAGTTACAACGTGCCGAAGGTGTTGTTGTAGAACAAATGATTAGACCAACAGGATTATTAGATCCTATTATAGAGGTGCGACCAAGCGGAAACCAAGTTGACGACCTACTTAATGAAATTGAGATTCGTGTTGAGAAAAAAGAAAGAGTATTAGTTACAACACTTACCAAGAGAATGGCTGAGGAGTTAAATAAGTATTTCTTAAATCTAAGTATTAGAAGTAGATATATACATTCGGAAGTTGACACACTAGAGCGTGTAGAAATTCTTCGTGAACTACGCCTAGGTAGTTTTGATGTATTAATAGGAGTAAACCTACTTCGTGAAGGGCTTGATTTACCAGAAGTATCGTTAGTAGCAATTCTTGATGCTGATAAAGAGGGTTTTCTTCGTTCGGAACGTTCTCTTACTCAAACTGCTGGAAGAGCTGCAAGAAATGTGAATAGCTTAGTTCTTTTCTATGGCGATAAAATCACTAATTCCATGCGAAAAACTATTGACGAAACTAACAGAAGAAGATCGATACAAATAGCATATAACGAAAAGCATGGCATTACACCTACACAAATAAAAAGATCTACAGACTCAATAATGAACCAAACTGCTGTTGCAAACTCACATATCGACAAGCAAAATGCAAAATATAGTGCTGCCGAAAATAGAACTTCAGTTGCAGCTGACCCAGTAGTAAAATACATGAATGCTAATCAGCTAAAAAAAGCTATTAAAAAGAGTAAGCAAAGTATGGCAAAAGCAGTCAAAGAGCTTGATTTTATTGAGGCAGCAAGATATAGAGATGAGATTAATGACTATAATAAATTATTAGAAAAATATAATTAATTATTTAGATTATAAACATAATTAAGACTACTTTTGTCGCCTTTAAAAAATACTTTATTATATGATAATATAGTTTTTTACAATACATACAATACTCTTAAAAATAGTGAAGCAATACATCAAACAATTACGCCGTAGGTTATATATATATCGCATACGATATATTAGTCCAAAGAATTTTATTATGATTCTTAGTGCTTTAGTTGGTCTATTGGCTGGATTAGCAGCTGTAGCAATTAAGAATGCTGTTCACTATACTCAATATTTAGTAGAAACAATAGTAACAACATTTCAGCTTAAATTTCTATACTTTTTACTCCCTATTATAGGAATTGGGCTTACAATAATTTTCATAAAATACGTATTAAAAAGACCTGTTGGTCATGGTATTCCATCTGTACTTTATGCCCTTTCTAAAACCAATGGAAAGATAAGAAGCAACAATATGTTTTCTTCAATTATAACAAGTGCTCTTACAGTAGGATTTGGAGGATCGGTTGGGCTAGAGGGTCCTACTGTATCTACTGGTGCTGCTTTTGGATCTAATATAGGAATAGCTTTACGACTTAATTACAAACAACTTATTATACTTTTGGGAGCAGCAACGGCAGCAGCAATGGCCGCTATTTTTAAAGCACCTATTGCAGCAGTAGTTTTTGCATTGGAGGTAATAATGATTGACCTTACTGTTGCATCAGTAGTACCCTTGCTAATTGCCTCAGCAACGGCAGCCTTAACATCTATGTTTTTTCTTGGAGTAGGAACAATATACCCTGTACAGATTATTGAGTCATATAAATTAGCAGAATTACCCTACTACATTTTATTGGGAGTATTCTCTGGCCTATTAGCAGTATATTTCACAAGAGTATATATGTTTATTACAGAAACCTTTGACGCAATGGAAAGTGTTTGGAAAAGGCTATTTATTGGTGGTGCTTTATTGGGTTTAATAATTTTCTTTTTCCCTTCCTTATATGGTGAGGGTTTCGAAGGTATTAACGCTGCTTTAGCAGGAAATACAGAACATGTGTTCTTCAACACATTCTACAGTAATTTAGATGATAATTTTCTATATACAATTGGATTTATTATTTTAATCTTACTTTTTAAAGTAATAGCTACATCTCTTACTTTTGGCGCGGGTGGTGTAGGTGGAATTTTTGCTCCTTCCCTATTCTTAGGTAGTAACTTAGGTCTTCTTTTTGCATATTTAGTAAATCATTTCAAACAGATTTCTATAAATAGTAGTCACTTTGCATTGGCAGGCATGGCTGGACTAATTGCAGCTAATCTACATGCACCATTAACAGCAATTTTCCTTATTGGGGACCTTACTGGTGGCTATCAAATGTTAATTCCATTAATGATTGTAAGCGTAGTGGCTTATTCCACTGTAAAAATCTTTCAATCTAATTCGGTATATACAATTCAGCTTGCAAAACGTGGAGAACTTCGCACCCACAACCCTGATACTAACATTTTAGGTATGATGACTATAAATAAGGTTATTGAACGTAATTTCTATACTGTAAATAGGAATCAAACTTTGGGTCAATTAGTAATGGTAATTGCAAAATCTCAAAGAAATATTTTTCCTGTTGTAGATATGGATAATAATTTTGAAGGAGTTATTGCTATGGATAACGTTCGTGAAATTATGTTTAATACAGAGTTATACGAAACAACATTTGTTTCTGACCTCATGTATTGTAATATTGAGGTGATAAATATGAATGACACTATGAATAATATTGCTGAGAAATTTCATAAATCATCAAATTACAATATCCCTGTAGTTGACAATGGCAAATATGTTGGATTTGTATCAAGAGCAAACGTATTTTCTACCTATCGAAAGATGTTGAAATATTTTGCTGAAGATTAGTATAATTAATTCTAACTTTGTAAATAATATAAATATATAATCAAAAGGCATTTGTGACAAATAATAATTTGACTTATTATTACTTCTTGGAGAGATATTTTAACATAAAACATATCAAATGAGATTAACGTTTTTGGGCACCGGAACCTCACAAGGCATACCTGTAATAGGCTGCAAATGTGCTATCTGCCAAAGCGATAATGAAAAAGATAAACGACTAAGGAGCTCTGTTTTAATAGAAAATGAAGATGATATTTTCACAATTGACGCAGGCCCAGATTTCAGACAACAGTTATTAAAACAAAATACAGATAAGCTTTCTGCTGTACTAATCACTCATGGACATAAAGATCATATTGGTGGACTCGACGACATAAGAGCCTTTAACTACCTACAAAAAGAACCAATGAATATATGGGCAGATAAGTCTGCTATTGATAGCATAAAAAAGGAATTCCATTATGCATTTGCCAAAAAAAGAAATCCCGGACTTCCTAGTTTCAACCTCAAGGAAATAACGGAAGAGAAAATAATTATTGGCAACACAACAATAACACCCATAGCATTATTGCACCATAAACTAAGCGTTAAAGCTTTTAGATTAAATGACTTAACATATATTACTGATGCTAATTTTATCCCTAAAGAATCCTATGAATTGCTCAAAGGCACAAAGATTCTCATAATAAATGCATTACGTAAGGAGAAGCATATTTCTCATTTTAATTTAGAAGAAGCTTTAGAAGTAATAAAGAAAGTAAATCCAAATAAGGCATATATTACACATATTAGTCATTTAATGGGTACTCATAATGAGACAAGTATAGAACTACCAAATAATGTGAGTTTTGCTTATGATGGTTTAAGAATTGAATTCTAATGAAAAAAGTAGAGAAAAGACTTATTGTAATTGCAGGACCAACAGCTGTTGGCAAAACTAGCTATGCCATAAAACTAGCACAGGAGTATAATACTGAAATTATATCTACCGATTCGCGACAATTTTATAGGGAATTGCAAATTGGGACTGCTGCTCCTACTGAAGAGGAATTAAATGCGGCACCACATCATTTTATTGGCAATCTTTCTATTCACAATTACTATAATGTATCCATTTATGAAAAAGAAGCCATAAAAAAAATAGAAGAACTATTTAAGACTCATGATACTGTAATTGCAGTTGGAGGCTCAGGTTTGTATATTGATGCACTATGCTATGGTATAGATAATTTGCCTGATGCCGAGCCTAAACTACGACAAGAGATAAAAGATAAATTTGCTACTTATGGCATTGAATACCTTCAGGATGAAGTTCGCAGATTAGACCCTGACTATTTTGCAAAGGCTGATATAAACAATCATAAAAGGCTTCAAAGAGCTCTTGAAGTTTGCATACAAACTGGCAAAACATACTCATCGCAACGTACTGAAAAAAAAATTAAAAGAAATTTTAAAATAGAGAAGATTGTAATGAATATGCCTAGAGAAATCCTTTACGATAGAATAAATAAACGTGTTGATATTATGGTTGAAGAAGGGCTTATTGAAGAAGTAAAAGGGCTTATTCCAAATAAAGACCTTAATGCTCTGAATACTGTTGGTTATAAAGAACTATTTCAATATTTTGACAATAACATAAGCTTAGAACAAGCCATTACGGATATTAAAACTCATAGCCGCAGATATGCAAAACGGCAACTTACATGGTTTAAAAGATATGATGATTTCACTTGGATTGAAAACAATAAATAACAACCCATTATCAAACTAATTATAAAATAAGTTATTCTTTTAGCAATTTTAGTATAAATACAATAAATAGTTTTATATTTGCTAATAATAGTAATAATAAAACTTATGAAAGCACCTTATTTATTAAGCGAAGTTGACGATCAAAATCTATTCAATTTCTTAAAAAACACTGCGAAAAAATTTCCAGAAAATCCTGCATTATGTTATGTTGGAGAGGATTACATACTTTATAAAGATTTCCATAAGAAAGCTTTAGAGATAGCAATTTGTCTTAAAAACAATAATATAGAATTTGGTGATAGAGTTGCCATTTGGAGTGAGAATGGTCCTAATTGGCTAATATCATATTTTGCAATTGTAAGTATTGGAGCTGTTGCCGTTCCAATATTACCAGATTTTTCAGCAAAAGAGGCTGAGCATATTCTTGATCACTCAGGTTCAAAGCTATCTTTTATATCACTAAATCAGGCTAATAAATTAAAAAATGCAAATATCAAGATTGCTAGTAAAATAGTCCTTGTAAACGACTTTACTACAAATATAAATGAAGAATTAATAGGACAAGATAATTTTTGCGATGCTAATGAGAAAGATGTTGAAGATTTCAAATTACCAAAGGTTGTAGGAAAAGATCTCGCTTCAATTATTTATACAAGCGGAACAACTGGCACTTCGAAAGGAGTAATGCTTACTCATAAGAATCTTTTTTCTAATAGCATACAATGTTATGATACATATGCTGTTACAGAAAAAGATCGCTTCCTTTCTATACTTCCAATGTCGCATTCTTATGAGTTCACTTTAGGAAATATATATGGTGTAATGTGTGGAGCATCAATTCACTATATTAAGAAGCCGCCAACAGCATCAGTATTAATGCCAGCATTAAAGTCAGTAAAACCAACATTAATGTTTACAGTACCTTTGATTATGGACAAGATTTTTAAATCTAAAATACGTCCAGAGCTTACAAGTTCCCCTTTAAAGCGGTTCTTATACAATATGACATTTACACGCAAGCTACTGCATAGAATAGCTGGAAAAAAATTATATAGTACATTTGGTGGACAATTACAATTCTTTGGAATTGGAGGCTCTAAACTAGATGAAGATGTTGATAGATTCCTTCATGAAGCTAAGTTCCCTTATGCAATAGGCTATGGTCTTACCGAAACTTCTCCTCTATTAGCAGGAGCAACTCCCGGCAAAGGCAAAGTTGGCTCTACAGGTCCTGCAGTACTTGGGACTACATTAAAGCTTAGAAACATTGATCCAAAAACTGGAGAAGGTGAAATTATAGCCTATGGTCCTAATATAATGCAAGGATATTATAAAGCCGATGAACTAAATAAAGATGTATTTACTGAGGATGGTGGCTTTATAACTGGTGACACAGGTATATTTGATAAGGATAATTCCTTATTTATAAAAGGTAGAATTAAGAATATGATTCTAGGGCCTAGCGGAGAGAATATATTCCCTGAAGAAATTGAAGCTCAGATAAATAAAAGTGAATGGGTATTGGAATCACTTGTATATGAGCTTAAAGGAAAAGTTGTAGCAAGGGTAGAGATTAATAATGAAGAATTTCATAAACAATTTGCTCACTTAAAAGATAAGACTAACGAAATTGAAAACACTATTAACGAAATTCTTGGCAATATTAAGAAATCCGTTAATAATGAGGTTAATAAATTTTCGAAGCTTAGTAATATTTTTGAGCAAAAAGAACCTTTTGTTAAAACTCCAACAAAGAAAATTAAGAGATATCTTTATAAGGATAAAGAAGCCCATGAAAATCCTGAGGAGAAACAAATTGAAGAGAAATAGTATAATTTGTTTGTTGTTTTGTGTTTTAACACAAAACAACAAACAAATTTTTAATTAAAAAGCAAGTAACTCTTTTGCAATATTATCAGCAGCATTACCACCACCATATAGATCTTTAGAAAAATCTAAATCAAACTTTTGCTCTTTATAAGCCTTAATTATTCTATCCTTATGGGCTCCAACTATTGTATTAAAACCATTGCTAATAAGCTCAACCCATTCCGTTTCGTCGCGTAAAGTAATACATGGTTTCTCAAAAAAGAAGGCTTCTTTCTGCAAGCCTCCACTATCAGTCATCACTAGCTTACAATTCTGTAATAGATAAACCATCTCTAAATAACCAACTGGCTTTATAAGTTTTATTTTTGATTTATCAATTTCAATATTATTTTTGTCAATAATATTTAACGTGCGTGGGTGAAGTGGCAAAATAACAGGATCTTTTTCTCCAATTTTATGGAAAGCATCTATTATACTCTTTAAACGCTGCAAATCATCAGTATTTTCTGCACGATGAATTGTTGCCAAAACAAAGTTACTAGGAATATCAAAATCAGGTTTGCGGCTTTTATCTGCATAAAATATTGCAGCATCTTGCATTACATCACCACTCAGGGATACCTTAATATCAATATTCTTATAACCCTCTATATTCAAATTATCAATTGCAGTTTGGGTAGGACAGAATAATATTGTAGAAATTCTATCAGTAAGAATACGATTCACTTCCTCTGGCATTTTCATATTAAAAGACCTTAAGCCTGCTTCTACATGCGCTATATTAATATGCAATTTAGATGCCGCAAGAGCACCCGCCAAAGTAGAGTTTGTATCACCAAAAACAAGCACCCAATCAGGTTTTTCATCAAGAAGCACTTTTTCAACCTTTTCCAGCATTTGTCCAGTCATAGCACCATGTCCAAGACCATTAATATCCAAGTTATAGTGTGGTTTAGGAATCTGCATTTCCTCAAAAAATATATCAGACATATTAGCATCGAAATGTTGCCCAGTATGAATAATTATTTCTTCAATTTCAGAATAATTTGAAAAAGCACGACTTACTGCTGCCGCTTTTATAAATTGAGGCCTTGCCCCTACTATTGTTATTATTTTCATTGATTGTATTATTATATACTTGCCTGCATGCTAAAATGTTAAAATACTAAATGATTATATTTTTAATTAAAAACTCAGTAATCAAATTCAGACCTCAAAATTAGCTTAAATATATATTTAAAATCTCAAAATGTTTTTTATTTTATAAAAATTAGACTATTTACGGCTTATACAACTATTATCCAATAATTTATACAATTATTATATACACATCTAATTGAAAATAAGGCCAATAATTATAAAAACTAGATAAAAAGTAGTACATTTGCGTAACGTATTTTACTGTAACTATTGTTACGGTAATATTAGTTACTATAATTAAACTATATTATTATGAAATTTTACAATAGGGAAACAGAACTTGAATTACTTAGATTACAGGAAGATAGAATGAATAACAGTTCTAGAATGACTGTAATAATAGGCAGAAGACGTATTGGCAAAACTCGACTAATAATAAAATCACTAGATCAAAACCGTGATATATATTTATTTGCAGCAAGAAAAAGCGAGCAATTATTATGCGAAGAATTTGCTGAAGAAGTAAGAAGCAAAGGCATTCCTGTTTTTGGCAAAATTCATAAATTTAAAGATCTATTTGAATTGCTGCTTAATGCAAGTAAGCAAAATGCTTTTACATTGGTGATAGATGAGTTTCAGGAATTTTACTCAATAAACCCATCGGTATTTAGCGAAATGCAAAACCTATGGGATAGATATAGAGACAAAAGTAGGTTGAATTTGATACTAAGCGGATCCATTTACACTATGATGAAGCAGATATTTGAAAATGCTAAGGAGCCACTGTTTGGTCGTGCCGATGAAAAAATATACCTCAACGCATTTAATGTTGATACATTGAAAATGATTATGGCAGATAATAACCCTAAATATACTGCGCGTGATTTGCTATCATTCTATATATTCACTGGTGGCGTAGCCAAATATGTAGAAATATTGACAGAAAAGAATGCCTTAACATATACCAAAATGCGAAATGAGTTTTTTAAAGCTAACTCGTACTTTCTAGAAGAAGGAAAGAATATACTTATTGAGGAATTTGGAAAAGACTATGCTACATATTTTTCGATACTAAGCCTTATTGCCTCGTCAAAAACTTCGAGAACTGAAATGGAATCTGTTTTGGGAAAAAATATTGGTGGATATTTAGATAAGCTTGATAAACAATATAGCATTATAAAAAAGGTAAAGCCCATAATGGCAAAGCCAGGAAGCAGAACACAGAAATATTTGATTCACGATAATTTTCTAAACTTCTGGTTTAGATTTATATTCAAGTACAAAAGCGCCGTAGAAATACAAAATTTTGAATACTTACGAAAGATTGTTGATCGTGATTTTGATATGTACAGTGGTAAAATACTCGAAAAGTACTTTATTGAGAAACTTAGCTCACAAAATAAATACAGCGAAATAGGAACTTATTGGGAGAAAGGAAACCTCAATGAAATTGATATTGTAGCAATAGACCAACTTAATAAAACAGTACTTTTTGTGGACATTAAGCTCCAAAAGAAGAAAATAAATTTAGAAATTCTTAAAATAAAATCTCAAAAGCTACTCCATCATTTCAACGGATATAGATTTGAGTATAAAGGGTTTTCGATGGAAAATATTGAAGGATAAAGGGTTCTCCTTTTTCCTTAATACTAGTCCTTTATACTCCCCCTAAACCATTTCCCTATAGATGGTCTCTACCAAGCGGTTTTTAAGAACCTCGGCATAAATATCTACTGCAATCTCACGATATTGGAAAATAATTATACTTACTGCTTTCGAAATTTCTATACTACTTTTTACTTGCTTACTAAATTGCTTCTTCATCAATTTAGGCAATATTTCATCAATAAGTTCAACACGAGCTGAAACCTCATATTTGCGAAAAATATCAGTCTCGGTATGCACAAGGCTTTCCAACTCCATTGATATTTCTTGCAAAATCCTAATTAGCGCTTTTAATTCATCCTTATTTGAAAACTTGAAAAGCATATTTACATCTGGTTTGGAACTTCAATACCTAATAAGCTCATTGACGATTTAATAATATCTCCCGTCAATTTCGATAAATCCAATCTAAAGGCAGCCTTATCCCTATCACTCTCATTCATAATATGATTATCGTGATAAAACTGATTATACTCCTTTGCCAAATCGTAAGCATAAGATGCAATTATTGCAGGGCTGTAATTATTCGCCGCAACTTGCACTACACTAGGATAATTATAAATAATTCGAAGCAAACTACTCTCCTTCTCATTAATACTTAATGTATTATCCCAACTTCCAAACTCTGCATCTTTGGCTTTACGCATTATCGACTGAATACGAGCATAAGCATACTGTACAAATGGACCTGTATTACCATTAAAATCAATGGATTCTTCAGGATTAAAAAGCATTTTACGCTTTGGATCTACTTTAAGAATAAAGAATTTTAAAGCAGCCATTCCCACTTGATAATATAGTTTATCAGCTTCAGAATCTGATAGATTATCTATTTTACCAGACTCAGAAGTTAACCTTTTTGCATCTGCAACAATTCCATCAATTAAGTCGTCGGCATCAACAACAGTTCCCTCACGAGACTTCATTTTACCATGTGGTAACTCCACCATTCCGTATGAAATATGATGAATCTTACTAGCCCAATCAAAGCCAAGTTTCTCCAATACCAAAGTCAATACTTCGAAATGATAATTCTGCTCATTACCAACAACATAAAGCATCTTCTCAGGAGAATAATCAATCTCACGAAGTTGAGCAGTTCCAATATCTTGAGTCATATATACCGAAGTGCCATCAGAGCGAAGTAGCAACTTCTGATCTAGGCCCTTATCTTCAAGATTAGCCCATATAGAGCCGTCTTCTTTCTGGTATAATACTCCATCTTTAAAGCCTTTATTTACAACATCTTTACCAAGTAAATATGTTTCTGATTCATAATAAATTTTATCAAAATCCACTCCTAATTTCTTATAAGTAACATCAAAACCTGCATAAACCCAGGCATTCATTGTTTCCCATAGTTT
Source organism: Bacteroidales bacterium (assembly GCA_029932765.1). Classification (GTDB taxonomy): domain Bacteria; phylum Bacteroidota; class Bacteroidia; order Bacteroidales; family UBA1556; genus UBA6267. Next base: position 30,260 of record JAOZPM010000005.1, read on the forward strand.
ATATACTTGTGGTTCTTTTGCTTCCCAATCGCGGAGCATTTGCTGAGCTTCTTTTATTATAGGAGCTTCTGCCTTTGCTTCTTTTTCTGTTTTACCATTTGCTATAAGCTCTGCTATTTCAACTTTATAATCCTTATCAAACTGCACATAATACTTACCTACCAAATGATCGCCTTTTTCACCATTAGTCTCTGGAGTTTCACCATTACCATGTTTTTGCCATGCCAACATTGATTTACAAATATGAATTCCTCTATCGTTTACAAGATTTACTTTCTTTACGTTTTTGCCACTTGCCTCAAGTATCTCTGCAATGGAAAATCCTAAAAGATTATTTCTTATATGTCCAAGATGCAATGGTTTATTTGTATTTGGCGAACTGTATTCAATAACTATTGGAGCGGCATTCTCGTTAGCTAGTTCAAAACCATAATTAGAGTTTTTTGTTGCTTCTTTAGCTATATCAAGCCAGTATGAACTTTTTATTGATAAATTAAGGAAGCCTTTAATCACATTAAAAGATTTAACATCTGGAATATTATTTACAAAATATTCTCCCAATTTATTTGCTAATTCTTCTGGTTTAGATTTTGCAAAGCGCACAAACGGAAATACATTTACTGTAAAATCACCTTCAAATTCCTTTCGTGTTTCTTGTATTGCTATTGTGTTTTTATCAATACTGTGAGAATATAACTCACTAAATGCTTCCGCAAATTTATCTTTTATAATAATTTCCATATTCATCTCAAATACTATTTTTATTGATTTAATGTCGGTAGCTAATTAACTTATTAGCTATTCTAATAATCTATATCATTATCTAATTTACTAATTTTAGCGAGTGCAAGATTCACAGCTTCTTGAATATAAACCTCAAGATTCTCTTTATTATCTACATCATAAGTTTCCTGCGATATTAACACCTGACACACTTTTCTATTTCCATCAACCACCACTTTCACTCCTCCATTATTTGCTTGCCCATCAACCAATATAAGGTCCAATCGATCCTTTAATATCGACTTATCAATTTTTAGTTTATCTACAGAAAAGCTCCCCATATTATAAGCCCATTATTCCTTTTATACTTTCTGCTTTATAATACACCTCCATCACATCTTTAGAGCTTTGCATCATTTGATTAGCGGTAATACTCATATACTTAAGATTTTTTGACTCGCGCATTGATATATCAGCATCGTCACTAAAAAGCGCTTCAGTTTCTTCTATAGATTTAGGATTAAAAGGAACAATAAACTTAAACATATAAATACGAGGCCATGTGAAATCTTCTTCTAGCAATTCTGCCAATTTTGCATATTCTTTTTTATCCGTCATATCTTCATTTTTACGACTACAAAGGTCGGAATTTTTTCGCTTAGTTTTCAGATGAAAATTATAGTTATAATTGCAAATCTTATGCTCTATTCATAAGAACTTAATATTATAATAAAACTAAAAAAGCCTATATGTAAAACAATTACAGATAGGCTCTAAAACTATAAATTAACTATTATAAAATTCTAAGAAATTTCGTTTTGAAACATATCTTTAAGTTTATTAAGATCTTCTTTTGTTAAATCTTTACTATAAATCCTTACAACATCTTCTACTTTATTATGATGGAAAATAACACCCAATCCTGCATCAAAATTATTCCCTAGATAATTATGTCTTATTTTTTGAGCAACAACTTCAAACTCTTTCCATGAAATACTATTTTCTACATTAAAATAAATAAAATGAGAATTATCAGAGCTATAATACACACCATCAACAAGTTCTAAGTTACAGAATTTCTTAATATGAATCAGTGCTTCTGAATCAATATTTAGAGATTTTCTAAGCTTGAAACCCTCTTCAATAAGAAACTCTTCAAGCTTAATTATACTATCGTATGTTTCAAGATTAAATATTCTTATGGCCTTATATACTTTATTATTAAACTCAAGTTCAGCTAATGCTGCCGAAAATTCAAATTTCGCTTTCTTTTCTATATTGTATAATCTACGGTAAAAAAACTCTAAAGTAACCTTTTCACTTAACAATATAAAAAGCGTTTCTGGCTTACTTTCTGAGGTAATAAAATTGCTGCTATAATAACCTGGGAATGGATTTACAGCCTCTAGAACTCCGGTATTTGAAATTATATGATGACTAAGTGTTTTTACAGTTTCTTCCTTAGTGATAATTGAAAGAGTATTATTAAATAATTGCTTTTCCATAATATATTATTTTGATTAATAACTATCACAAATATACTAAATCCAACAACCTAAATCAATATATATAAAGTGATAATTAACAGTATAACAACAAGATAATATATACTCACTAAATTATTCCTCTTTTCTTCATTTCAAAATAGCAACGCTCAGTAGCTTCAATATCAGCAAATGCATTATGAGCACCTTCAAAATCTTCGCCAAATAACTTAATATGCAACTCCGAAAGTTTTGGCCACTTAAAACCATAATAACCTGGAATTTTACAGAAATCAGTAGAATTAAGCATGGTACAGTACTTAGGTTTAGCATCAAAACTTGAAGCAATATTTCTTCTTATAAATTCAGCACCTATTATTTTTTCATCAAAACTAATATTATGAGCAATAATAACACTTGCATCATCTACTATTTCATTAAATTTGTTTAATACATCATCCAAAGGAACACCTTCTTTTACAGCTCTTTGAGTAGTTATTCCATGAATATTAGATGCAGAGGATGGTATACTAAACCCATCAGGTTTAATAATAAACTCGGCAGAATCAATTCGTTCTCCTTTGTCATTACTCAGTATCCAACCAATTTGTATCATACGTGGCCAATTATCTATATCGCTTGCTGGAGCTTTGTAATTTTTTGGTAAACCTGTTGTTTCTGTATCGAAAAATAAATACATAATTTTTATTTAATGTCTATAATTTTAACTTCTGTTCTTCTATTCTGTTTGCGCCCTTCTTCTGTTTCATTTGTTGCAACGGGCTCGTTTTCTCCATATCCCATATATGTAATTCTTTTGGCTTCAATCCCCATTTTATCAACTAAATAATCATATACAGCTTTAGCCCTTTTTGTGGACAAACTTTTATTTTCAGCTTCTGAACCTATATTGTCTGTATGTCCTCCTATTTCAACCTTCACTTTAGAGTTTACAGTAAGGAAAGTTTTTAATTTATCTAACTCTACAAACGACTGCGATTCTAACTCATAACTTAGCGATGCGAAAAATATGTTTTTAAGAGTTACTTTCTTATTAATATCAATTTTTTGTAAATATATATTCTTTAAAAATGGAGTATTTGAAGAGTGTTTATCACCCACTTTAAAATTTTCGGAATAATCTAAATAACCTTTTTTACTTACATATAAGCCTAGTTCAGCATTATTTGGAATTGTAACTAGAAAGCTACCATCACGCACATCTGATGTTGATTCTACAATAAGTTTCTTCGTATTTAAATTATAAAGCTGAAATTCTGCTTCCAATACTTTTTTCGAATTTTTTTCAGCAACAATACCTTTCATATAATTAACCTGAATTGGTCGAGCATCTTCGTATAGTTCAAAAGAATAGATATCGTAACCACCATAACCGCCTTGCATATCAGATGAAATATATGCCATATTACCATTAGAATTAATAAGAACACCCATCTGGTTTTCATAATCGTTAATTGGGTAACCAAGATTTACAACCTTCCCCCAATTCCCATCATTATCCATGCGCGTCATAAATAAATCCATTTCTCCCATTCCAACATGACCATTGGATGCAAAATATAATGTTCGCCCATCAGCATGAATAAAAGGAGTCATTTCTGAGCCTGGTGTATTTACAATATCACCAAGGTTTTTCACATTGCCATAAGTACCATCAGGCATGAGCTCTGCTGTATAGATATCAGAATTTCCTCTACCCAATCTACGAACAAAATACAGAGTTTTACCATCCGAACTAAGACACGGATTAGATTCCCAGTCACCAGTATTTACAGGACTTCCTATATTTCTCGGCAAGCTCCATGTTTTCCCTCTCTTATCCGAAATATAGATATCACACCTTCCTTTACCATCATTTCTATAACATGCCGTAAAAACCATCTTAGTTTGATCAGGAGAAATATTCATTGCACCTTCATTACCACTTGTATTGAAAATATTATTCATACGCATGGCTGTACTCCATTCTAACTCATTACTATTACGTATACTTTTATAAAAATCCTCTTCGCTATCATTTCTTTGCTCCCTAGTACTATTATTTTTTGGAAATCTTCGAGTTAGAATAATAGTATTCTCTTCAGTATTTATGGTATTAATATATTCATCGTGATTGCTATTAACAGCAGAACCTATATTTTGCGGATTATAATCAACGGGATTTGCAACACTCCATTTTCCAAATTCAGCCCTTTCGAGCCCTGAATCTACAGTTTTCTGATATCTTGGATTCTTTTTGGGGTGGTTATTATAAGCCTGAAAATTATTATATGCATCATCATACAATCCCATATTCATTTCCATAACCGACATAGTTAAAAAAACATCAGGATAGAAATCCGGGTTTACAATACTAGCTTTCTTATAATAATATAGGCTTTTCTTTATGTTATTCATTTCTGAATATATCTGACCAGCCATTAAGTAAGCTTCTACAAAACTAGAGTCATACTTCAAAGCATCATTCACTTCATAAATGGCATTATTATAATCCTTATTATCAAAAAACACTATAGCTCTATTAAAGGCTTTCTTTGCTTTTCTTGATTTAGAGGTAAGATCTTGTTTATTATTATGTTGCGAGAATGAGTCTAAAGTCACCAATAGGAGTATTGAGGTAATAATAGTAATTATAACTACTAGCTTTCTCATAAATTTTTTTTATTAAATAATATTACTAACGATATCTTTTGGATCGTTTTCTACCATATTTTTTACGTTGTTTCATTGCCTTTTTATTAGCTTTGGTTTGCATTACTACTCGCTTTCTTTTATTAAAAGCACGTATGGACGGGTCACTAGATTTTCCATTATGACGCACATAACGATTACTAACGCCCCAATGACCAGGAAGCTTAAAAAAGTATGTAACACCTATATTAATCATATTTAGACGTTCCGACGTTGTACCATCAACGGGATAAGCATCAACTTTATTGCTGAATATAACATGTGATGTAAACTCCCCAAATACGGAAAAGCTCTTATTTATATTATATCTTACACCAAGGCCAAAAGGCATTGTAAATTCTGTAAGTCTATTGGGGCCACGACCTTCTTTCTTAACTGTATAACCTTCTTTTGCAATTACAGAATCAGTATTCAAATCATATAATTCGCTTCTAATTTCAGAAAGACCTACTCCCAAAAACGCATATACATTATACTTGCGATACTTATCAATACCAAGAAAAGCATTTGTAAGGTCAAATACCGCGGAAATAGAGTATTCAAATAAATTACCTTTAAAATATATCTTCTCTGATTCCTTAGTACTCTTCATTATAGAGTACATAAACAAACCTTTAATACCAAAATAGGGATTAAACATTTTATCGAGATAAATTCCCAGACCTACTCTACGATCTTGATAGAAATATTTACTAAATGGATTATTATCTTTAAAGCTATTTGCATTATCTGAGACGTCACCATTGAAACGAGTTGCTCCTACAAAGAAACTAGTATTCCAATGGTTGGCAAACTTATAATGGTTTTGTGCATTTACAGTAGTAGCTATAAATGTTATAAATAGAATAAAGATGTAGAATAATATTTTTCTCATGTAGTAACCTCTGTATTTTTACAGTAATTTTAAGCACTGCAAATTTAGTAAAAAAGCTTGCTAATACTACAAAAACTTAATAAATAACAATCCCTAATTACATTATTTTGCTAGAAACATTATTGACATACTACTATTGATTCCCTATTAACCTAATAGACTTCCCTAAAAGAATTAGGTCAATATTAACTCTATAGTTTCGTGCATAGGCAATATTCAAAGTTTCTATTTCTTTTAAATTAAATTTATCATTAGCCATATCTGAAGGATGTAGGATGCTATTTTTAAGTTTTGGAAGCTGAATACCATCAATTATATCAAACCCTACAAATGTCTTTATACCAAAAATTACTGAAATTAAATTCTTTAATGCTCCAAATGGTTTTTTATAAATAAGAAAACTAAGCGGAAAAGAAACCAACAATATTATACCTATAACGAAATCGAATAGTCTTTTAAATCTTTTATTTGCATCTTTATTAATAGCATTTATTTCAACAAAATAAATATCACTGGAAGTATTTATTGAATTAGAGCCTATAATATACATACTCTCTGATGGTGCTATTTTATACTCCATATTTGGAAGTTTCAGACTAGTCATCATATCTATAATTTGAGCTGCCCCAAAATCTTTTGCACAGAAAATAAGCTCGTCAATCTTATGTATTCTAACAATCTCTTCCAACTGCGAAACAATACCCAAAACAGAAGTAGAGTTTCTTCTATCAGCATCAGTATCAGTAAGTATTTTTGAGGCAAAAGAAGCATCTATATTAATCTGATCCATTAGTTTTAAAACTCTACTCGACTCATTATCACTGCCAACAATAGCTATTCGTTTTGCTGAAACATTACCAAATTTAAAGCTTGAAAAACCAACTAAATAGGATAAATAACGCCATGCAATCATAATAATTGGGGAAATAACTGCACCAAATAAAATTATAGCTCTTGAGAAACGATAGGTTTCTGGCAAGAGTGAATACACAACCAATGTTAACATAACTCCTATTAGCTGACCCAATACAATCCTATATATCTTAATGGGTTTAGAATAACCACCAGCATAGTATATAACAGTTTGCCAACCAGCTACTATCAACGGAATAAAAAGGTATAAGAATAAATCAGGATACTTCTGACTTTCTCCAAAAATAAGCTCTGCCCAATATTTTGCAGTAAGGATTAGAGCTGTATTTATAAGAATAAAATCTATAGTAGATTCCAACATCTTGCGAAAAAAACTAGCAACTACAGAAATAAAAGCCCTAAGAATTATAGCAGCATTTATAAGAATGCTAAATAGTTTTGCATTTTCTTTAGAATAGTGTTTTTTGGCAAATATCACCATTGCATTATAAAAAACATATACATAATTAACGGAGTTTTTCTTCGTACTTTCTCCCTTATAATGAATAATTCTAGTTTTAGGAAAATAATAATTCTTATATCCTCCCAAAATTATACGATATGACAAATCGATATCCTCACCATACATAAAGAAATCTTCATCCAATAAACCTACTTTATCAAGAGTGGTTTTACGCATTAACATAAAAGCTCCTGCAAGAATTTCCACTTCATGAATTTCATCATTACTAAGATGTCCCTGGTGATAGGATGCAAATTTCTTTGATTTAGGAAATATTTTTGATATGCCAAACATTTTATAAAAAGCGGACTGTGGAGTTGGCAACCCTCTTTTTGATTCTGGTAAGAATCTACCCTTTCCATCGAGCATTTTTACTCCCAAGCCACCTGCATCAGGATGAGAATCCATAAATGCTACTGTGGTTTCAAAAGTATCGGCTTCAACAATAGTATCAGGATTAAGTAAAAGAATATACTCTCCCTTTGAGATTCGTATTCCTTGATTATTTGCTTTCGAAAAGCCAACATTATCTTTATTGGCAATAAGCTTAATATCAGGAAACCTTTTTCCCATCATTTGCAGCGAACCATCAACAGAATTATTATCAACAACAATTATCTCAGTATCAACATATTTTGCAGCTACCAAGGCAGAATCAATGCATTGTTCCAAAAAATGTTCAACATTATAATTAACTATTATTACTGATAATTTCATTGCGTGTTATTTAACTAATTCATTATATAATGAATACCTGCTCCAGGGCCCAAAGGTAAGCCTAATAATAACCAAGCTACTAATAATATTATCCAAACTACCAGAAACACCATTGAGTATGGGACCATGGTGGCAATAATAGTACCTATACCAGCCTTTGAATCGTATTTATGTACAAAAGCTATTATCAGAGCAAAGAAGCTCATCATTGGCGATATAACATTTGTAACACTATCACCAATACGATATACTACTTGCGAAAGCTCAGGGGAATAACCCATTATCATAAACATAGGAATAAAAATTGGTGCAAGAATAGCCCATTTTGCAGAAGCACTACCCATTAGCATATTAATACTTGCCGAAAGCAGAATAAACAATATCATAAGTGGAATAAGTCCAATATCTGCAGACATTAGTACGTTTGCACCTTTTACAGCGAGAATAATTCCAAGATTACTCCACTTAAAATAAGCCACAAACTGAGCTGCAAAAAACACTAGTACAATATAGGTAGAAAGAGTTTTCATTGAAGAAGCCATACCTTTCATTACATCAGCATCACTTTTAAACTTTCCAGTAGTAATACCATAGGCTAATCCTGATGATCCTGCAGATATAAAAAGCAATGCAACAACACCTTTAATTAGCGGAGAAGATAAAACTCCACCATCTTTACCTCTAAAAAAACCATCTTCGGGAATAATACCAATTAAAGTAATAGCTGTGATAACACCTATTGCCAATAAAGCCATCAAAAGTCCTTTTTTTTCTAATTTAGAGAGAGTATCAAAAGAATCTTCGCTATCTACATCACCTGTATACTTACCTAAACGAGGTTCTACAATCTTATCAGTAACAATAGTACCTGCAATAGCAATTACAAAAGTTGAAACTACCATAAAATAATAATTTGCTGTAGGATTAACAGAGTAATTTGGATCGAGAATATGAGCTGCTTCAGTTGACAAACCCGCAAGAAGAGGATCTACTGTTCCTAGAATTAAATTAGCACTAAAACCCCCTGATACTCCAGCAAAAGCAGCAGCCATTCCTGCAATAGGATGCCTACCTACAGCAATAAAGACAACTCCAGCTAAAGGAATTAGAAGAACATATCCCACATCAGAGGCTACATTAGATAATATTCCTGAAAATACAAGAATAAAAGTAAGCATTGAGGAAGGAGCCTTTATTACAAGCAAACGAATTATTGAATTTATTAGCCCACTATACTCTGCAATCCCTATCCCAAGCATTGCTACTAATACAATTCCTAATGGTGCAAAACCTGTGAAATTATCAACCATTTCTAATAATATCCTATGAATACCATCATGCGATAATAAATTCACTGGCTTTATTAATTCCTGAGTTCCAGGATGAATCGCTTCCCAACCCAAATAATGGCCTATCGCCGAAAATACTAATGCTGCTAGAGCAAATAAAGCAAACAATGTTGCAGGATGTGGCAAAGCATTTCCTGCTCGCTCGGTCCAATTTAGCATTTTTTGAAATATTCCTATTTTTCCCGTCTTAGTATCTAACATATTTTTTATTTATATACTTCATCAGGAAGAGTAAAGCCTTCTTTAATTCTGCCTTCCATATCTTTATAATATTTCATTAGCTCAATAGTATCTTTTTCAAAATTATCAGTAGTAAAGAACACATCTTGCATACCACAAGTTTTAGTTTTATAATCTATAAATCCAACAATAACTGGAATATTAGCTCCTCGCGCAATACGATGATAACCTGTTTTCCATGTTAACTGGGCAGTCCGTTTACCCTCTGGAGCAATAGTAAGTAAAAACTCATCATTTTTATTAATCTCATTTACAACATCTTCTACAACATTGTTTTTCCCTCTACGCACAGGAATTCCACCTATACTTTTAATTAAACTACCCAAAGGAAAGAAGAACGCTTCTTGTTTAATCAAATACCTTGCATTTAAACCTAATGCTTTATATGTAAAAAATCCAATGAAAAAATCCCAATAACTTGTATGTGGAACAGTAAGCACCACGGCTTTTAGAGGAATGTTGCCTTTTATATTTAAAGCTGCTTTCCAACCGAATAACCCTAATAATATCTTAGAAAAACCCATAATTAATTATTTATCATTTTATAAAAATCATCTTCACTAATAATCGTAATATTTAACTTCTCAGCCTTTTTAAGTTTAGCTGGACCCATTTTATCACCAGCCAATAAATAATCTGTTTTTGATGAAATAGAACTAACATTTTTACCACCAAAATTCATAATCATTTGCTTAATGTCATCCCTTGATTGAGTAAACTTTCCGCTTACTACAAAAGTTTTGTTTTGTAAAAGTTTAGGAAAAGTTTCATTATCTCTAATTATTTCAAAATTAAGATTATAATTTTGTAATCTTTCAAGTATTTCAATATTCTTAGCATCTAAAAAATAACTAATTAAACTTTCAGCAATACGTTCACCAATATCATCAACCATTAATAATTCCATATAAGTTGCTGATTTAAGCAATTCTATATTTTCAAAATATTGAGCAAGCTTACGAGCAACTGTTTCCCCAACATAACGAATTCCTAACGCAAAAAGCACTTTCTCAAAAGGAATATCTTTAGACTTTTCAATACTAATGAGGAGATTTGAAACTGATTTTTGCTTAAAACCTTCAAGTTGAATTAATTGCTCAGCACCCAAACTATATATATCAGCAACACTATTTACAAACCCTTTATCAAACAAAGCAGACACCGTTGCTTCTCCCATGTTTATATCCATAGTTTTGCGACCAACAAAATGCTCTATTTTTCCTTTAATCTGTGGAGGGCAATGATATTCATTAGGACAATAGAATGCAGCTTCACCATCACTTCTTTCAAGCAATGTATCGCACTCAGGGCATCTTTTTATAAATTCTACAATCTTAGAATCATTTTTTCTAGAATCATAATCAACCCCAACTATTTTAGGAATAATTTCACCACCTTTTTCGACTTTAACAAAATCACCTTCATGAATATCTAGTTCCTTTATTACGTCTGAATTATGCAAGCTAGCACGTTTCACTACAGTACCAGCTAGTTGTACGGGAGCCAAATTTGCAACAGGAGTTACAGCACCAGTGCGCCCAACTTGATAATCAATTGATAATAATTCTGTAACAACTTGCTCTGCTTTAAATTTATATGAAATAGCCCATCTAGGTGATTTTGCAGTGAATCCTAATTGCTTTTGTTTAGAATAATCATTTACCTTAATTACTATTCCATCAATTTCAAAATCTAATTCATTTCGTTTTTTATCCCAATAATTAATAAAATCAAATATCTGGTCCACAGTATTTACTTTCCTAACAGTATCGGATATTTTGAATCCCCATTCAGAAGCTTTTTTCAAACTTAGATAATGAGTATCAATATTTAAATTTTCTCCAACTACATAATATAAATATGCATCCAAAGGGCGCTTTGCCACCTCTTTTGAATCAAGCATTTTAATACTACCAGAAGCAGCATTTCTAGGATTAGCAAACACCTGTTTTCCTGCTAGTTTTCTTTTTTCGTTAAATTCAGCAAAACCACTTCTAGTCATTATTATTTCTCCTCTAATTTCAAAATCAGCAGGATAATCACCAATATTTAGTTTTAATGGAATACTCTTAATAGTTTTTACATTTGCAGTTACATCATCACCCTTAATTCCATCGCCGCGAGTAACAGCCTGAATCAAAACTCCATCTTTATAAGCTAATCCAATTGCCAAACCATCAAATTTCAGTTCACAAACATATTCTATATCTCCGTCAATTTCTTTTTTAATACGTGCATCAAAATCATGTAAATCCTCTAAAGAATAAGTATTTCCAAGCGAAAGCATTCTATACCTATGTTTTACTGTTTTAAAATTTTTCTGAATATTTCCACCAACGCGAAGTGTAGGAGAATTATCTTTAAGAAATTGAGGGTAAGACTTTTCCAAACCTTGTAGTTCCAACATTAATGCATCAAACTCAAAATCACTAATCAAGCTTTTAGAAAGGTTATAATAATTATGATTGTGCTTATTAAGCTCATCAATTAGAAAATCAATACGTTGTATTATTTGGTTTTGGTCCATTATTGAATATAAAATATTAAGCAAATATACTGAATTTACTAATTAAGTATATTATAAAATACAACTGATAGAATTAAAAAAAAGTCCATAAAAAAAGCCCCATCCTGTTTCCAGAATGAGGCTATATGTCTGTGGCGACGA
>JAOZPM010000185.1:0-4140 GCA_029932765.1 Bacteroidales bacterium
CTATTATTGCAGTAGCTATTTGGGGTTATACTATTCAATTACAAAATGGACTAGGTGAAACTGGGATGCGTGATTATGTATCTTGGGGAGTTTATATAGCCTCATTTGTATTCTTTGTAGCCACGGCACTAGTAGGTATGCTTATATCTGCAGTTGTGGGCCTAGTAGGACAAAAGTGGATAACTCCAATATCAAGAATTGCAGAAATGATTGCACTTGCTTTTGCAATGGTAGCTGGTATAGCAATTGTTGCAGATATGGGTCGCCCCGACAGAATTCTTAACCTATTATTTCATGGCCGTTTTCAGTCACCAATTATTTGGGATGTTACAGTGGTTAACTTATATATTTTTATAAGTATTCTATTATTATTCTTACCTCTATTACCCGATTTAGGAATAATAAGAAACCATATGAAAAAAGACCTTCCAAAATGGCAATGGAATATGTATAATATTCTTTCATTAGGTTGGGTAGGTACACCAGGACAGTATAAAATCTTGCATAGTACATTAAGAGTATTATTAATACTAATTGTACCAGTAGCTATGGCTTTACACACAGTAACATCATGGTTATCGGCATTAACTTTAAGAGCTGGTTGGGATAGTACTATTTTTGGCCCTTATTATGTAACCGGAGCTTTTGTAGCCGGTGCGGGAGCTGTATTAGTAGCAATGTATTTCATTCGCAAAGCTTATAGACTTGAGGATTATATTACTGATTTTCATTTCGATAAAATGGGAAAACTAATGGTTTTAGTTGGACTTGTATATCTATATTTTAATATTAATGAGTTCTTAGTTCCTGGTTATAAAATGAAAGCTGCTGATGCTGATCACATCTTTACTCTATTTTCTCTGAATGGTGAATATGGTGTTATGTTTTGGCTAACTCAAACCTTTGGCTTATTATTACCAATAACTCTTGGCTTGTTCAAGCCTTTCCGTAAGCCTTTCCCAATGATGTTAATTGGTCTTGCAATTGTAATTGGTGCTTGGTTTAAACGTGTAATTATTATTGTTCCAACAATGATTCATGCTTATTTACCAATTCAAAATGTACCTGAGAGCTTTCACCACTACACTCCTACTGGGCTTGAAATTACAGTCACCTTAGGCATTGTTGCTATGGCAGTACTTATTATTAGTATTCTCGTAAAACTATTTCCTGTTATTTCTCTTTGGGAAATTGCAGAAGAAAAAGGTGTAGATATTCATAAAGATTTATAATTAAGAGATAAAACAAGATACAATGAATAAATTAAGTAAAATATTAAGTTTTGTAAGCATTAGCCTCTTAATTTTGACTAATGTACAAGCCCAAGATTGGAATATTACTGCGGAGCAGAAAGATATGAAACTTGGTGTTGCTTTTAATGAAGATACCCAAGATGCAGGAAATACCATTTTTAAGAAGAGCTGTAAGATGTGTCATGGTGATATAAATATTGCTGCTACAAATGATAGAGAATTACCTTTAGCACCAAACTTAGGAGCTACTGATTGGCAAAAAGCTAATACTGATGGCGAAATATTTACCAAAATATCCAATGGTAAAGGCGGAATGCCTCCTTTTAGCGGAAGTTTGTCTGATGATGACCGTTGGAAAATCATTGCTTTTATACGATCAAGCTATAGCGATTACACTCCTCCAGTTACTGATGCTACTGCTGATACAAAACCTAAAACACCAAAGTTTGAAGGTGAAATTAAAGATATAGAAGCAACTTATGATGATGAATTAAATAGTTTTATTGTAAGGATTATTGCAGTTGATGCTGATGGACATCCAGCTAAAGCTCAAGGTATAAAACTTGACTTTTTTGTAAAACGTTACTTTGGTGATATGGCACTTTTTGAAGGAGAGCGATCAAATGAAGATGGTGAAGTTATTATTGAAGCTGGCAAACTAAAAGCTGATAAAGATGGTAATATCTCAATTATTGCTCGCACAAGCGACAAAGCAATAGTTTCAGAAAAAACTATTACTATTGGATATTCTGAAGAATGGAACAACCCTATTCTTGGTCGCCATATTTGGGGAACTAGTGCTAGAACTCCATTATGGATGCTTATTTCTTACCTAGTCTTTACTTTTGGAACTCTAATAGTTTTAGGATGGGCAGCATTTCAATTACTTAGAATTCATAACCTTAGAGAAAGGTAGATAAGAATTTTCAAAACATACTAAATCCCCAAATATCAATGATATTTGGGGATTTATTTTTTTGCACAAATTCTAATTCTCAAAACATTCTAAAACAATAGCCTCCATTGTATTAAAGTTAATTATTATAGATTTCAATAAGGCAATTTGCGCTCTTGTACGAATTAAATTATGCTTTGGTTTTGTGCATCGATAGTATTTATCACCATTGATGTAATCATCCAAAAAACGAACACTTTGCTCAAAGGTGATTAATTTCGCTCCAAAAGCCAAGGTTTTTATTTCCTCATTACTAATAAAAACATTAGTAGTTGCAGCATATCCTTTGGCAAACGCTTTAAAGTATTCCATATTTAAACTTACATTTTCTATGGTCTCTTCATCTTCGTCAGCAGCATTCATTCCACCTCGCACTGCATCACCAAAATCGTAACATAAATATCCTAGCATAGTAGTATCAAGATCGATTACGCAAAGCAGCTCTCCATTTTTATTAAATAAGATATTACTCAACTTCGTATCTTGGTGAACTATTCGCTTAGGGATAATCCCTTTATCTCCAAGCTTGATTATTAAGTTCATTTCTTTCTCAAATCTCAATAAATAATCAACTTCTTTTTGCACTTCTGCTAATCTATTATGAGAATCAGCGGCAATGGTTTTCTTTAAGTGCGCAATTCGTGAAGGCGTATTATGAAAATGAGGAATTATATCAAATAATGAAGGTGAAGGCAAATCACTTAACATCCATTGATAATCGCCAAAAGCAGCTCCTGCAAGGTAAGCATATTCAGTATTCGAAAGTGTCTCAACTGTTTGAGAATCTTTAATAAAAATAAACATTCTCCAAACTATATCAATATTATCAGTATAATAAAGTTCGTTTTTCTTTGTTTTCACAACAGTCATACTCCGCCTAAGCATTTCTGTTTCAGAAAATACTGCTTCCAATTTATGTTTTATATGTTCACTTATTCGCAAAATATTTTCCGACAAATGATCTACATTCTTAAAAATATTTGTATTAATTGATTGTAGAACATAATCATAATCTCCATTATTAACTTCTACCTTATAAGTAGTATTAATGTGTCCATTACCAAATGCCGATATATTTGCTATATCACCATCAATATTAAAATGCTTTACAATATTTAACAAGTCCATAATTTACTGATAATATGTTACTTTAGAGTTATTCTTCCAAGCACCACGAGTAAAATCAGGAATTTGAACAGGCATTCCTTGATTTTCTACTGACTTTTTAGATAGCTCAATAATACAAGACCATTCTGCAGCATCATAAACATCTTGATCAAGAGGTAAGCCATTTCTAAGGCAATAAATCAACCTTGAATCCATTATAAAGTCCATACCACCATGACCACCAACTTCCTTAGCCTTCTCCTCATATTCCTTTGTTATAGGATGCTTATATGCCAACATTAAGGAATCAAATTCTGTATCATTCAAATAATGGTGAGCATTAGGCTCAAGTGCAATTCCAGTACGAGGATATTTTTGAGCAAAGCCTTTTGTGCCACTAATAGTATGCAATCTGCTATAAGGGCGAGGGCTAGCAACATCATGCTGAAGCATAATAGTTTTACCATTTTTGGTTCTAATAATAGTCGTATTCATATCACCTTCCTTATACTCTCGTTTTGCCTGTGGCGAATCTTTACCGTATTTATCCTCAGCATATTTGGTCATTCCAAACTGATTTGTAGACATCGATACAAGATAATCCATTCTATCGCCTCTATGTATATTAAGTATATGACAAATTGGTCCCAAACCATGAGTTGGATATAGATTCCCATTATTCTCAGCATTTTGTTCCAACCTCCAATTATTAACATATCCGGAGAAATCATTTTTATTTTCGGCAAAATTAAGCCATCTTAAATCATGAATATAAGCCCCTTCAACATGTTTTACTTCACCAAATAAACCCTTTTGAGCCATATT
>JAOZPM010000006.1:0-33532 GCA_029932765.1 Bacteroidales bacterium
AGTAAAAAGTAGTGGTATATTATACCTTAAAAAACCACACCAAATTAAGTGGGAATACAAATCGCCAAAGCAATATGAAGTTCTATTAAACAAGAAAAAGAGTTTGATAAAGGAAGACTTTGAAATAAATGATTTTTTTATTGAAGCAAATCCAAATTTTAATGAAATAAATAATATCCTTAGAAATGACATTAGTAATTATCTCCAAAACTCTGATGACTATTTAATTAACTACTATTCTAATAATTCAGAAATATTGGTTCAGCTAGTACCTAAGGATAATAAAAGCTCTTTGTTTTTTCAAAAAATTGAACTTTTTTTTAATAAGGTAGACTTTGGATTACAGGCTATTAAACTAAATACTAGTTATTCTGACGAGCTGTATTTAGAGCTAAGTCAGAGGTATCTAAATATTGATATTCCTAAAGAAACATTCAAATTAAAGTAAAAAAAATAAAATCCAATGAATAAAGATTTTATAAAAATTGGACATAGAGGAGCTAAGGGGTATATTGCAGAAAACACAATAGAATCGTTTAAAAGAGCCATTGAGATTGGAGTAGATGCTATTGAAATTGATGTTCAGTTATGCAAAACAGGTGAACTTATAGTATTCCACGACAATAGAGTTGACCGACTAAGCAATGGTAGTGGTATGGTATGCGAACTGGATTTTGACTACCTAAGAAGTCTTGATGTAGGCAATGGTAGTATCATTCCAACCTTAGAAGAAACTTTGGACTTTATAGATAATAGATTATTGATAAATATAGAACTTAAAGGGATAGGAACATCTAAAGCTACCTATGACATTGTAGATTTTTACATAAGAAATAGGAATTGGGATAAGGGTAATTTTTTAATATCATCATTTAATCATATTGAATTAAAGGTATATAAAAAACTAGATTCAGAAATGAAAATAGGCGTATTATTATCCTGTATCCCAACTGATTACGCTTTAATAGCTGAGAAAATGGGAGCATATTCCATCAATCTTAGTATAGAGTTTATTTCTCAGGAGTTCATTGATGATGCACATAAAAGAGGGCTGTTAGTATTGGTTTATACTGTAAATAGTACTGACGATATTCTTAGATTAAAATCTATGGGAGCTGATGGTATATTTAGTGATTTTCCTGATTTATTATAGTTATACTTATATCATTTCAGCGAAATAGTTTAAGATTGCGGGAATACTATAAAAAATAAATTTAGTAATAACTTTATTAGTAACAAACTACTTACAAAACCAAATTAATTATATACTTTTGCTATATAATAACACAAAACAAACACTATGAACTGGACTTCATTATTAAATAGTCAACGCCTAGGAGATTCAAGAACGGATTACGATTCTGTATCATATAGATCTGCATTTCAGCGCGATTTTGATAGAATTATATTCTCTTCAGCTTTTAGGCGTATGCAAGACAAAACGCAGGTATTTCCAGTTCCTGAGAGTGATTTTGTTCATAATAGACTAACCCACAGCCTAGAAGTAGCAATGGTTGGTCGATCTTTAGGAAACCTCGCCGGAGATTTTATTTTAGAAAAAGAACCTGAGCTTAAGAAAGATTTTACCATGAATATATTTGGGGATATTGTTGCTGCTGCTGCCCTAGCCCACGATCTTGGAAATCCTCCTTTTGGACATAATGGCGAAGACGCCATTGGCGATTTTTTCACCAAGAATAGTTTTATAAAAGAAGACTTTAATCTTACTGATAATCAATGGAAAGATTTTACTAAATACGAAGGAAATGCTGCCGGATTTAGATTATTAGTAAACCATCACCCAGCAGAGAAAAATAGTGGCATGAGGCTAACCTTTGCCACATTGGCAACCTTTGCCAAATATCCTCGCCCATCCTTGGTTGATAATAGCAAACTAAACGATAAAAATATAAAAAGAACTTCTGCAAAGAAATTCTCTTTCTTTAATAGTGAGCTAGATTTATTTAAGCAAACAGCCAAAGAAACAGGATTAACGTCTCTTTCGGAAGACAAAAATGTATTTGCCCGACACCCTTTAGCATTCCTTGTGGAGGCTGCTGATAATATATGTTATAGAATTATAGATCTGGAAGATGGTTATAATCTTGGTTACCTTAGCTTTAAAGAGATTGAAGACCTATTAATTCCATTATTAATGCGTTCGGAAAATGCCAAAACTACATTAATAAAGTATAATGCTATTATTGATAATGGCGAAAAAGTTGGTTATCTAAGAGCAATTGCTATTAGTGTTTTAATATCTGAAACAAAGGTAGTCTTTGAAGAAAACTATGATAAAATCATGTCAGCAGAATTTGATAGTGAACTTACTGATTTAATAAAATCGGTGGATTTGCTGGAAGGACCAATCAAAAAATCAAATATTTTTCTTTACCAACGCAAGCCAGTTATTGAGATAGAACTTGCTGGATACGAGGTTATTTATGGACTTCTAGAGAAATTTATGCAGATATATTTACAACCAAATCATATGCTGTCGAGAAAACTATTGACAATAATGCCTACTCAGTTTCATTCTAATGATACCGATTCAAATTATTGTAAGCTAATGCGTATTGTTGATTTTATTGCTAGAATGACCGATAGCTATGCTTTAAACTTATATCGTAGACTTAGTGGACAAAGTCTGCCTTCGGTATAGTATTCTCAGTTTCTTTCTCTGAGTTCTCATTCTTTAGTTTCTTCCCCTCTTCTTTAGATGTAGGTTTTTCGTTGGTTTTTGATTTTTCAAATTCCACTTCTTCAACTTTTTGCTTTTTGTCAGCTTCTTTTTTAGACTCGCTCTTCTTTTTCACTTTATCTTTTTTAGTAAGGAGCTGTTCCAAGTTATTAAAGTCTTTTCTGAAAGAGATACCAACACCCTGAGTATATGGTGCTTTTCTTGAAAGAGGGTCAT
Source organism: Bacteroidales bacterium (assembly GCA_029932765.1). GTDB lineage: Bacteria > Bacteroidota > Bacteroidia > Bacteroidales > UBA1556 > UBA6267. Next base: position 2,918 of record JAOZPM010000006.1, read on the forward strand.
AATAATTAGTTCTATTAAACACCTTAGCTCTAATTCTACCATCAGGAGTTAGCTTATATGCAATTTCCATATCAGCTACTATCCTAACCGAACTTTCATCAGTAGAGCCACCACCTTGTCCAAACTTACCATCAAGTAAAAGCCTATCATCAAGCATAGTATACGATAGTGCAACTGCTATTTCCTGGGTCGTAACTTCATCGCCAGGGTTCCATTCCAAGCCAATTTCCACATCATCAGATACTTGATTCATTATATTACCCACCTGCTCAGCAAGTATTTCGGTGGCATTATGTTGTAGCATATTAGGGTTGGCGCCAGACTCATAACCACTAGGTGGCTGAAAACTCCCCAAAATCAATAAACTTACAAAATTCTTATTCATTTCCTCAGAGTTACCTGTAGATTCAACGGATAATAATCGATTCAACAACTCTTGATCTGCAATGCTCTCATCAGGAATATTAATATCAAAAGATATAGTTGGGTCAAATAAATCTCCAGTAATATTAATAATACAATTTACTCGCGATGGTTTTTTATACACTACTGAGTTTGCCGAATCCACCACTGATTGAAATATGTCATATAACTTAGCATCAACCCTATAAATAGCCTTCATATTTATTTTTGCCGATTCCATCTCACCATCCCATATTATTTCGCTTCCTGGATTAATTATAAAACGCTTATTTAAAATACTTTGCATAGTAAATAAATAATTTCCACGAGCAATTATATACTTACCATACATTTTATAAGTACCATCATTATTATACTCAATTTTAATTCTACCATTACCATTAGCAGATATCACATCACCAACTTTCTCATTCATAACTAGTTCAATAGTAGTTGAGGGATCAACATCCATAGTCATATCAAGGCTAAAAGCAAATTCTTCCTCTTCATCCTCAATAATAATATCTTCTATTTCTCTACTTATCACTATTGTATCTTTATTTACAAAAGTAAGAAAGTCGCTATATTCAGCACTCGATTGTTCAGAAATTGGTATAGCAATATATGATTTATTAATTGGTTTCAGATTAAGATCAATTGACATATCATTGGGAGTACCTTTAAGTTTAAAATAACCAATACCTGAAGCCTTACCATAAAAAAGATCATTATTTTCAGCTGTTGTGTTTAACACCTCAGCATTTATTGGTTTTACATCAATATCAAAATAAAAATCACTAAAGTAGCTATGATTAATTTTAGTAGTCAATTTTAATCTATTGCCATCTCTATCTTTTGCCTCAGCATCAACAAAACCAAAATATTGAGGAGTAAATAAAAAATAATCGTTAATAGAATAATGAACATTTGTATAATCTATTAAGATATCGTCGATACTAGTTTTTAGACGACCAAGTAGTATTGGCTTTTTTACATTACCTGTTAACATTAAATGCCCTGTTGCTTCACCAATTATATTAGATGTAAAACTTGATAAATACTCATTTAAAGATTGTAGTGGAAACTTATCCAAACGCACCTCTAGGTCTAATTGATTATCAGCTTTATAAGGATAGTAAAACCCTCCAAAATCTACGTATCTATATCCTAAAGTATCAGAACCAATAACAGCATCAAGAATAAAAGCCTCCCTAAATCTAGAATATTTAGAATGTAGTCTCATATGATAAAGGTCAAAATCATTGACCATAAAGCTTCTAATATCAATATCACCCGTAAAACTTGGGCTCAACCATAGGCTTGAAAACTCAAGTTTACCATCAATAAATCCGTCAAAATCAGTATCAAATCTTCTTAAGTAAAAATCAGTGAAAGATATATCTACATCCTTAAAATTACATATTATTTTATCATTAGCATCATCAGTAGCCTTTCCTGTAATACTCAAACTGTTATCAGCATGAGTAATACTAAAGTCTGAAAACTCTAAGGAATGATATGAATAATCAATTTTTGAATTGGAGTTTAAAGTCCATAATGAATCATGCACATATAACTCTCCTTTTGTAAACTCTAATTCAAAACTATTAGTATCGAGCCAAGTAAATGAGCCTTCAATATCTCCTTTGTTTTTAGTATTTATTGCTCCACCCCAAGAGATATAAAAATCAGCCTTATTCATAACTAAATCACCATGAACCTCTAGTGTGTCAAAATAGATTCCTCCAGCAGTACGTATATAGTCACTAGTTAAATCAATGCTTACTTCCGATAAATCTTTATGCAATTCCATATCTATTTCAGAAGCTCTAAATTCATCATAAATTATTCTATCCGACACTACATTGAGCATCAACGAGTCATTACTAAAAGTATAGCTTCCTTTTATTTCTGAGTCCTTAGATATCCTAAATTTCGGATAGAATACACTTACCATACTGTTTATTTCCAGAAACTTAATATCAAAATTAAATTGCTCATCAGCAATATTTTTTTCCTTACTCCATTCAATAGCATTATGATTAGAAAACTTAGTTAAGCTAGTAAGATTAGGAAACACATCTTCTCTCAACAAATCAAGCATAACGGGAAAATCACTAAATCGTCTAAAACCATTTATATTAACATCAATATTGCTTCCTTGTATTGTTAGCTCACGAAATGAATTATCGAGATAAGACTTTGTAATTATAGAATCTGTTTTGAATGCTCTATCATTCTGACTATACTCTACATCATAAATATTGATATAACCTTGTATATTATCAATATCATTTCCATGAATATCAGCAATTATATTTGCAGAAACATGGCCAAGAGTATCCTCGCTTACCATAACAAATCTATTAACTCTAGCATTTATTAATGAAGCATGTAAAGAAGTATGAGGCAAAGAATCAGAAAAATCATAGAATCCATTTACCGCTAACCTAAAGGAGTCAGAATTAGAAATAAACTCAGTTTCTAATCTTTTATTAGCAATCTTACCTTGCAATCCCAAATCTTGATATTTAAAACCCGATACGGTTACATTATCTATCATTATATTATAATCAGCATCCACATTTTCATTTAAACCAACACCCTTAATTGATGCTTTCATAGTAATATCAGAGATATAAGAAGTACCTATAAGTTCCTGAATTTTAAAGTTTTTTGTAGATAATTTACCCGAGTATTTAAAATTCTTATCATTTTCAGTGGGCTGTAATGAAATGTCTGTAGAGAATCTTCCTAAAGCAGAGTTAAAACTTGCTTTTGACACAAAATCATAATAAAATCCAGTAAATCTTCCGTTTACTTTCATATATTTATACTTATCAAATATTTTAGGAATATCAATTTTTTTATCTCTTGCAATATTAAAAGTCGAAATATCTTTAGCATCTATATATGCATCTTTTACCCTTATCCTAATAAATGTTTGCTCAATATCTGGCAAACCATTTAATGATACCTTTCCTTTAAAATAGCTCTCATTAGCATATTTAATATCTGCAGATGTAATCTTAATATTTGCAATATTTCCTCTTACATTAGCCTTTCCCGAAAATACATTATCCATCCCTTCCAATGAAGTGGCAAAGTAACGTATGTCGTCTAAATTAATAATTATGGATTCAACTTTACTATCAAATCTAACTTTTTCAATAAAATCTAACCAATCAGGCCATTGTTTATATCTAAGATTAAAATCAGATTCTATTTTCGAATTATTAGTATAAAGTTTTAAATCTGGAATCTCAATTTCACGAGGACTAACTAGAGCATTGCCCACAAAGCTTTTTAAATCAAAACCACATTTTTCGTGAGCCGATAATTTTTTGATGTTACCAATAAGACTATCACCTTTAATAGTAAAATCGTGAACTAGAATATTAATATTATCAACATTAAGATGAGTATAATCCATTCCATCAAAATGCTCAGAGTTCTGCAAATCTAAAGCAAAATAACTATTTGTAATACATACTTCCTTGGCCTTAATTCCAATGTCTAAGGAGCTTGTATCATTATTATCAGAAATAAAGCTGTTAACAATCTTCATAATATTGAGCTCTTTCTCACCTTGATATTCAATAAGAGCTAAGAACAAACTATCAATACAAACATTTTTTACAAATACTTTATCCTCAAATAAATAAGAAGGAATTATATCTATATTTATAGATTTAACTGTAAGAAATAAGCTATCATGATGATCTCGTACTTTAAGATCTTTAATACCAACACTAAGAAAATTGTGGATATCAATAGAACCAATGGATATATCCATATCAGCCATATTACTAAAATGTTCAGCTGTTTGTTGAGCAACAAAGGTTTGCACACTAGATAATCTAAACAATAAAAACACCGTAATAATCAGCAATACAGCCGAATACAGCATCCATTTTAGGATTCTCTTAAAGCGTTGAATATATTTATTATTTTCTTGCATATAGTTTGTACAACCTACAAAAATATAAAAAAACGCAATACATATGTAAAAAAATATCCCCCAATTTGGCTCTAAAAACAATCACCTTAAAAACATACTATTTTGTATTAATATTTCATTATCAATTTGAATCATATTTACTGATGATAAACATATAATAATATTTCAATCATTACCCTAATAGTAAAACTATTATTGATAAATATTACAGATATTTCATGGTTTTAGGTGAATTCAAATAATAAATATTTGAAATTAATAAGCTGATAATGTGATATATATATTGATAAATAATTATAAAGTTAACTTAGATGGATTTTTTTAAGAATGAAACTAAATTATAGCAATATTATGAAGTTTAATATTGATAAATTCATATATTTGCATCTACGTTTAAACTCTTATATATATTTTTTGAAAACAAGAGAAACATATTCAACAACCTTCTTTATAATAGGGATAATTATTACCCTTGGTTTTGTTATACTATATAATTATAAAAATAGTGTTGAAAAAGATATTAAAGAAATTGATTCTATTGAGTTACAAGCAAATACTAAATCTAATTTATTATTATCTAAAGACACTATTAAAGAAACAGATATTATTACTAAAACTGTTACTCAAACTAAGCCAAAGAAAAAAAAGACTAAAGCTACCACTTCTATTACTGACACTATAATTAAAGATGATTTAATAGATAGCCTTATTTTAGTGGATAGTATTGGTATTGACAGCATTGAAACTATTGATACTCTAATGCAAGATTCAACTACTAATGATATTAATAACGACACTCAGCTTGTTTATTATGACGACATAATTGATACTTCAGTCATAATAGAAAGCACGCAAGAAATAACACTTTCCAAAGATAAATTAATATATACGACCTACGTTATTCCTGAAGGTGTAAAAGATAATTTTGATTGTAATAATAAAAACAATTACGATAGTTTACTGGTAAATAACACTGTAGATAACAAACAAGAAGGTATTTATATTGAATATTGGGAATCTGCAATAAACTATACTGGATACAAACTTAGCCGTAATACTCTTATTCTTTTTGGAATATACGAATACAAAAAAGCAAACTATAAGTATTCTAACGAAGGTTTCATTGAGCTTAAGTATAAAAGCAATACTTTTATATTGAAATGTACTGATACGTTTGTATCTTTGCATTTAAATAAGTAAATCACTATCTATGCAAATTCATTTTTCTAAATACCATGGAGCTGGTAACGACTTTATTTTAGTTGATAATAGAGAGCAGGTATATAATTTGAGCAATAACGATATTGAATTTATGTGTAGTCGTAGATATGGTATTGGTGCTGATGGATTAATGATTATTGAGAACTCTGAGGACTATGATTTCAAAATGAAATATTATAATTCTGATGGCAATGAAGGCAGCATGTGTGGAAATGGAGGTCGATGTATTGTATCTTTTGCCAAAGAATTAGGTATTATTGAATTCCAAACTAGGTTTATTGCAGTTGATGGATTACACGATGCTACTATAAACAGAATAGATAAAACCGAATGCGACATTAGCCTAATGATGAATAATGTATCCAATATTAAAGGTAATAATAATACGTTTTTCTTAGATACTGGATCGCCACATCATATTGAGTTTGTTGATAATGTATCAGAAATTAATGTTCATAATAAAGGCAAAGAGATTAGATACTCTGATAAATATAAATCGAGTAAAGGAACAAATGTAAATTTTGTTGAAGAAAGTGATAATAACTTAATAATAAGAACATACGAGCGAGGCGTAGAGGCTGAAACTCATGCTTGTGGCACCGGTGCCACTGCTGCAGCCATTGCCTTTGCCATAAAAAATAAGAAATTTGATAAGGAAATAAAGCTTAAAGCATTGGGAGGTATTTTAAGAGTTAGTTTTGAATATAAGGATGAGATTTTTACCAACATTATTTTAAGTGGACCAACAAAAATGGTTTATAAGGGAGTATTCACAATTTAATTAAAGAGCTATTATGAGAATTCGTATTCGCGAATTGGAATTATCTGATATTGATTTTATTCTTGAAATAGAGAACAATAAAGATATATGGAAAGTAAGCCATACTAGCACTCCTTTTACCAGAGGTGAAATTGAAACCTTTATAACAAAAAACACAATAGAAACTATAGAAAATGGACAAAAACGATGGGTAATATCAAATAATAAAAAAGCCTGTGGCTGTATAGACTTATTTGAATATGACAAAAAAAATGCTAGAGCTGGAATCGGAATAGTTATTCATAGCGATTTTCAGAATAAAGGAATTGCTACTATAGCCCTTAAGAAATTTATTCATATTTGCACTAAAAAACTCACACTAAATCAATTATACTGCTCTATTATGCTTGATAATAAGAATAGTATTAAATTATTTACAAAACAAGGGTTTATAGAAACTGGAGTTCGTAAACAATGGACCAAGTATAATGAAAAATGGTATGATGAAATTTTTTATCAGAAAAAATTATAAAATCACAATTTGAGATTAAGACTTTATATGAACAAGAAAAAATTTATTCTAGTATTTTTGGCCGCTGTAATACTAGTTATTACAGCATTTGCTTTTATATTCATTAATAAATTATTAAATAAGCCGCTTGTTACAATAGAAGGCAATAGCACAGTTTTTTATATTGCAAATGGATCTGATTTTAATAATGTAAAAGATAATCTATATAAAGAAGGTATTATTGACAATAAATCTACTTTTGATATGATGGCAGACATAAAGTCATATAAGAAGAATATAAAGCCTGGAAGATATATTATAAAAAACAAAATGACAGCAAATGAACTTGTATCACTATTACGATCAGGAGCACAGTCGCCAATAAGAGTTACTTTCAATAATATCCGCTTTCTACCAAAATTTGCTGGGAAAGTAAGCGAGAAATTTGAATTTGATTCATTGCAGCTTATTACACTTTTAAATGATAAAGAGTTTATTAAAGAGTTGGGTTATAATGAAGAAACCATAATCTCACTTTTTCTACCAAATACATACGAAATGTGGTGGAATACTACTCCCGAAAAGTTTATTATTAGAATGCAAAAGGAGCATGATGATTTTTGGAACGAAGAAAGACTTGCTAAGGCCAAAAAAATAGGGCTCACTCCTACCGAGCTTATAACTCTAGCATCCATAGTACAAGAGGAGACTAATAATACTAATGAAATGTCGCGGATTGCTGGCGTTTACATTAATAGACTAAAGGTAGGAATGCTGCTACAGGCTGATCCAACTGCAAGATTTGCATATGGTGATTTCTCTGTAAAAAGAGTGACTTATGATTATTTAAAAATTGATTCGCCATATAATACTTATGTATACAAAGGATTACCTCCAGGGCCTATTTGCATGGCTAATCCTATTACAATTGATAAAGTACTTGATTACGAATCGCATAAGTATTATTATTTCTGTGCTAAACCTAATAACTCTGGCTCCCATGCTTTTGCAAGAAATTTACGACAGCATAATAATAATGCAAATGCTTATCATAGATATTTAAATAAACAAAGAATTTATAAATAATAATCTGCTTAAAACTAACCTACACTTTCCAAAAACTTTCTTAGTAACTTAAATTTCTGCATCATAAAAAGCAATGAAAATACAGCTATGTCAATTTGACACAAAATAGCATTATGGCATAAATAATGATAAGCTCATCCACATAATAATTGAATAATAACTATTAAAAACAATATAATGACTTTACAAACAAATTTGAAACACTGGGAAACATCTGCACAAGCTGAGAAATGTATTAGCGAAGAGGAGAATATAATGGTATGTTTAGGACGTATGGGTCCAATGTGTGTACCAGTATATGCTATAATGGAAGATTTAGAAAAAAGTGGTAAATATGACCACATAACTTTTGTAGATATGCTTTTTGATAGCCCTGAGGCAGCAATTGTACGTAATCTTCCTGAATGTGCAGGATTTATGGGTCTTCCATTTACTGTTTACTATAAAAACGGGAAAGTTGTAAAAGCTACTTCAAGTATTCAAAGCCTAGATATGGTAATGGATATACTTGACACAGAGTATGATAAATAAGATATAAAGAATTACATTCTATAATAAAGCTCTGATTATTATTATTTCAGGGCTTTATTTTTGATATATAAAACAAGCACTATGGCTCAATTATTTTATTATTTTTGTAGACATAAATAGAGAATAGTAACATTTTAAAAAACAAAGATATGAGCGTAGTATTAACAGATGACAATTTCAAAGAATTGGTATTAGATTCAAAAGTACCAGTAATTGTTGATTTATGGGCAGAATGGTGTGGACCATGTCGTATGGTAGGACCATTAGTTGACGAACTTGCAGTAGAATATGAAGGTAGAGCTATTTGTGGCAAAATTGACGTAGATGCTAACCCAAATATTAGTGTTGAGTATGGAGTACGTAATATTCCTACAATTTTATTCTTCAAAAATGGTGAACTAGTTGACAAACAAGTTGGCGCTGTACCAAAGAGTGTATTAGCTCAAAAATTAGATGCATTATTGTAATCTAAAATAAAGAAACTATAAAGAAGCTATCTTATTATATATTAAAGATAGCTTCTTTTATTAGAATTACAGTATAATATATCTAATAGCATATTGTATACAAAAATATGTCGAACCGAATCAATAGAAACTACATACAAGCTTATAGCAAATTAGAGCTACTTGCAAAGCAAGTTGTAGAAGGGTTTATTACTGGACATCACAAAAGTCCATTCCATGGTTTCTCAGTTGAGTTTGCCGAACATAGGCTATATAATCCTGGTGAATCTACTCGCCATATCGATTGGAAACTATACGCCAAAACAGAAAAATATTTTACAAAAAGATATGAAGAGGAAACTAACCTCCGCTGCCATATAGTTATCGATAATAGTGCAAGTATGCACTTCCCTTTTGATAAAAAACCTAGCATATCAAATCCAAACAAAAGCACTTTCTCTGTTTATGCTGCTGCTGCTATTATAGAAATACTAAAACAACAGCGCGATGCTTTTGGACTTAGTGTATTTAGCGACAAAATTGATTATAGTAGTACTATTAAAAACAACTCTGCTCATCAGAAGATGATTTACAATGAGTTAGAAAAATTATTGGAGAATAAAAAGCCCGAAGTAAAAACTAACTCAAGTATTGCAGAATCATTGCATCAATTTGCCGAAATGACACATAAACGCTCGCTAATAGTAATATTTAGCGATATGTTTGAAAGTAATGAAGATGAGGAAGCTATTTTTAATGCATTGCAACATCTTAAGCATTTTAAGCACGAAGTAATACTCTTTCAGGTAGTACAAACAAAACTAGAAGTGGACTTTGATTATCAAAATCGCCCTTATAAGTTTATTGATAGTGAAACTGGTGAGATTCTAAAACTAAATCCTAAAGATATAAAGAGTAAGTATATAGAACAAATTAAGGAATACAATAATAATATTAAGCTAAAATGCGGCCAATATAATATTGATTTTGTGGAAGTAGATATAGAGAAAGGTTTTGATGCAATATTACTTCCTTATATTCTTAAACGAAAGAAAATGATGTAATTATTTTTTAATAAGACCATCCATTGGCTCTTTATAAACATCTCCAATTTTATAAGAGTTTATTATGAGCACTTTTTCCAATACGTCTTTAAAATAAAAGGCAATAGATCCCACAAAGCCAACTTTAAGTATTTCTTTATCAAAATTCAATACTGATAATTGATTTTTTACAAAAGCTTCAAAAGCTTCAGTGAGCACATTTTCTATATATAATTTGCCCCTATTCTCACTCAAAAACACTGTGTATTTTGCTAAATATTTATTGGGGAAACGTTTTTTATAAACTGAATTCAATACTTGAGAATACTCAATGGAAAACTTCTCCTTAAACTTAGCTTCAAGTTCAATGGGCATTTTCTTCTGAAAATAATCTCTTATTAATATTTTCCCAAGATAGCTGCCACTTCCCTCGTCTCCAAGTATATAACCCAGTGATGATATAGAATCTACAAACTGGCCTTCAATAAATACAGCAGCATTACTTCCTGTACCTAATATACATGCAATCCCATTTCCATTGGAAAATAATGATAATGCTGAGCCCATTAAATCACTATCGACATTTATAATCGCATTATTGAAAACATGAAGCAATGCAGTTTCAACAATACTACACATTTCTTCACCCTTGCATCCTGCTCCATAAAAATCAACCTTTGAAATAAGGCCTATTTCATCAAGCGACATTGCATCATTTATTAAACTCTTAATCTCGGCACTAGAAATATAATAAGGATTTATTCCCTGAGTATAAAACTCACGAATAATCTCTTTACCATTTACTATTACCCAATGAGTTTTAGTTGATCCACTATCTGCAGTTAATGTATATGACATTATATATTAAGCTTCAAATTTATAAACAAAAAGCCATAGTTTATTTCCTACGGCTTTTCAATAACGATATTTATTATCCATTTAATTTCCTACTTCATTTAAGTATTTTATCCTTACCAAACGAATAGCATTTTCAGTATAATCTTCCTCGCCAAGCTCATCTATAGCCTCTTGCACCGAGTCTGTTTCAGCCTCTTCATTAAAATATGTCATTATATCATCCACATCATATTCATCAAGATGTTCATTAATGAAATAATTTATATCTAACTTAGTACCAGAACTTAATATAAGTTCTATTTGAGTAATAACATCTTCTAAGGTAAGTCCTTTAGAAGTAGCAATATCCACAAGTGATAGTTTTCTATCAATACTTTTTATAATGAATACTTTAGAAATTGACTTATTTGCTACAGTTTTAACAACCATATCTTGCGGACGTGATATATCATTTTCTTCAACATATACCTTTATTATATCCAAAAATGGTTGACCATATTTTTGAGCTTTACCTGCACCTACACCAGTTATATGTTGCATTTCTTCCAAATTAATAGGAAATTGAATACACATATCCTCAAGTGATGGATCCTGAAAAATAACAAATGGAGGGATTTTATCTCTTTTAGATATATCTTTTCTCAATTCTTTAAGCATCGCAAAAAGAACTGCATCACCAGCTTGACCATTTTTAGATTGACTTCTTGTAATTATCTCATCATTACCACTTCTTTCATAATCATGATCTTTAGCTATCATGACTTTATATGGTTTTAAAATAAAATCTTTACCCTTATCAGTAATTATTAATACTCCATATTGCTCAATATCTTTATCTAGAAGTTGATGAGCAAAAGCTTGACGGATAACACCCATCCAATATTTTTCATCATTCTCTTTACCTTTGCCATATATATTGAGCAAATGATGTTTTACGGTATGCACATCTGTATTATCAGCACCATGCAATACTTGACAAATATGTTTAGCCTTGAATAGCTGTTTTGTTTGAACAACAGCTTCCAATACTAGGACCATATCATTGGTAGCTTCAAATTTTTCTTTAGGATTATTACAATTATCACAGTTATGACAATTATCTTCTTGATAAATTTCTCCAAAATATTGTAATATCTGATGACGGCGACAAACTGAAGATTCTGCATAAGAAACAGTTTCGTTAAGCAACTGGCGACCAATCTCTTGCTCTGCAACAGGCTTTCCTTTCATAAACTTCTCCAACTTCTGAATATCATTATAAGAATAGAAAGTTATACATTGCCCTTCGCCTCCATCTCTTCCTGCACGACCAGTTTCTTGATAGTAAGATTCTATACTTTTAGGAATATCGTGATGAATTACAAAACGCACATCTGGTTTATCAATACCCATACCGAATGCAATGGTTGCAACAATTACGTCAGTTTCTTCCATTAAGAAACTATCTTGATTGTGAACACGTTTTGATGATTCTAATCCTGCATGATATGGTAATGCTTTAACGCCATTTACTTGAAGTGTTTCTGCAACCTCTTCAACTTTTTTCCTACTTAAACAATAAACAATTCCAGATTTCCCATCATTCTGTTTTATAAAACGTATTAAATCCTTAATAACATCCTTAGTTTTAGGCCGAACCTCATAATAAAGATTTGGTCTATTAAATGATGATTTATATACGTTTGCATTTACAATATTAAGATTTTTCTGTATATCACTTTGTACCTTTGGTGTGGCAGTGGCCGTAAGAGCTATAACCGTATTATTTGGCGAAATTTCATCAATAATTGGTCTTAGTCGGCGATACTCTGGTCTAAAATCATGCCCCCACTCCGAAATACAATGAGCTTCGTCAATAGCAATAAAAGAAATATGTAATGATTTAAAAAACTCCACATTATCTTCCTTAACAAGACTCTCTGGTGCTACATAAAGTAATTTTGTTCGTTCGTTTACTAAATCTAGTTTAACAGTTTCTAGCTCTTGCTTACTCAATGAGGAATTCATAACATGAGCAATACCATTTTCTGAACTAAAATTCCTAATTGCATCTACTTGATTTTTCATAAGAGCAATCAATGGAGAAACAACTATTGCTGTGCCTTTTTTTAATAATGCAGGCAATTGATAACATAATGATTTACCTCCACCCGTTGGCATAATAACAAATGTATCATTACCAGCAATAAGGTTATTAATTATTACTTCTTGATCTCCCTTAAAACTATTAAAGCCAAAAAACTCCTTTAGAACTACTTTTGGACTTTGATTCAAAAATTTTGTCATACCATTAATTTTCTATAGCATATTGTATTTTTATAATACAAAACTATATGTACTTTTAAAACGATAATAAGTATTCAAATCTAACTTAGATTATCGTTTTCTATTCTAAATATAAAAATAACTATAATTTTTAATATAGGAGTACTTTTTTACCTTTTTTATTATAAAAAAATGAAAAAAATAATAAACCTAAAATATAGCATCGATTATTAATAGATTAAATGTGTAAAATAAAAAAGATTATTGTAAATAATTAACTATAATAAACACAATAAAATGTTGTCAACCATATATTCAATTAGTTACTATTGCGAATTTACTTTTTTTTTGCAAGCAAATGATAATTAATTATAATTAAAAGGTTAAATACTTATACTTAATAAGAATTGGTAGACTACTTGTTGTTCATTATTACTGTAATCGGTTACAAATGAAGTTCGCAAACCTATATCAACAGGGGCAATAGTTCTTAAAAAATGAACATCAAAACGAATATCAGCTCCAATAGATGAATAAAGATCATCACCAAATAAATAATCTGCAAATAGATATGTTTTCACTCTTTTGATATAGGCTAATGAGCTAATGCTTATATCCGGATACAAAAGTGGGATTGCAAAAGTCTGTTTTATGATAAAACTTTCGCTATTATTACTAATTACACCTACTAATCCACGAGGCATCTCTATAATATTAGAATAACTAAACTGTTCTTTATTTTTATATTGTAGACCAATATAAGTCTTCATACCTGAATGCCTCGTAATAAAAGGCAAGTAAGTAGTACTCTCCATAGCTAGAATATCGCCCAAATCAGCACCAATAATTGGAGTATGAGCATAAGTAGCCTTTAATGATTGTCCAATACGTGGTTGCAAATCGCGAATAGCTGTACGACGCATGGCTGATGTATATATACTATAACTCATAGATAGAATTTCGTTCAAATCATCTTTTATAATATCAGGCGTATGGCTATTAGAATTTTGATCTAAATAACTTATACCTATACTTGGCTGTACATAATAGTTATATGCATTCTTATTAAACCTAAATCCACGATATAAGAAAATACCCAAAGATGTTTCGTTCCAAGTATATGATTCATATCCATAGTAATGCTGGTCTTCTAAAGGTACATATTCTCTCCTACCTTGGTAACTAGTTCTCAGAGAAACAACAACTGGCCATGCTTTATAATCAACATTTGCATAAATTTTATTTGTTAATTCATCAAGCTTATACTCATAACCCATATTTAGCTCCAAGGTACTCAATAAGTTTTGCGAGATAAAACTAAGACCTGGATTCACCTTAGTATTATCAATATTCACTGCAATTGGCCCCCATGAGTGAAGTTTAAATAAATGACCAATCTTTGAATATTTATTGCTTGTAAACAGACTATCTGCTGGTTTATTCTTCTGAATATTGGTATTAGAATCAATAATATAAGATTCGTATAGTTTATGTTCGAACACCAAATTATCAAACAACTGTATATTATCCATATTTATTGTAGTAGCCTGCCAACCAGAGGAAGTATAATTATCGAAAACAAGTTTATTCTTCCATTTATTAATATTGCCTACTCCAAAAGCTACATCAGTTATTCTACTAATTTGATTACTAGCAAGGCTCTTCTTATATATATTAGAAACTCCATTTATATCATCAGTAAAATATATACAATTATCAAATTTTAGAATCTTATTTCTATTATTAAGTGAAGGAGGTAGAATTTCATTTTGTTTTTCACTTGCTACATTATATTCTATCAATTCAAAGCCTTTATCTCTTAGAATATAATAGTAAATATTCTCTCCACTATCATCAATATATATATTCTTGATAAAAGATGGCATACTAATTTCTTTAATGAGTTCGCCACTTTCGGAAGATAAAAGCACCAAACTATAATCTCCGCTAACACTTTGCTGCAAGCAAGCAACTGTCTTACTTTTAGAGTTATACGTTGGTGAATATAATCTAGTATTACGACTAAGCTGCTCGCGCTTATTATTCCTAAAATTATACTTCATCAATACCGAGTATTTAAGATGCTCCCACCTATTATGATAGCGAGTTTCGGTCCAAAATAAAGTACTATCCTGTAATGTTATATTATCAAAACTACTATAGCCAGGAAGTAAAATACGCTTCTGATTCTGAACATTATCTTCATTAGAAATCAGGACAAAACTTCCAATTTCGTTAATCCCTGTTTTGTGCGAAAACATAACCGTATCATTCAAATATTGAGAATGAGTATAAGAAGTAAATAATTTGGAATGATTACACAAAACTGTATCTAGCACAAAATCAGAAGTTTGGCGTTGCCACATATTATTAAGAGTATCCATTGATGCATTATAGAACGCACGCTTTCTAAGACTACTATGTTTTTTTATGGAATGCGAAAAAGGAACAATATAATAAGGATTGCGAGCAATAAAACTCTCAGTATTTTTCCAAATAT
Organism: Bacteroidales bacterium; assembly: GCA_029932765.1. Lineage (GTDB taxonomy): Bacteria > Bacteroidota > Bacteroidia > Bacteroidales > UBA1556 > UBA6267. Next base: position 18,502 of record JAOZPM010000006.1, read on the forward strand.
CCTTACCATAATTTATCTTGCCAAGCGTAACAAGGTGATAACCTAGAATATAATGATCAGGCACAAAATTATGATAAGACCCCATTGTGGCTTTATCGTATGAATACTTACCTTTTTCTGTAATTTGAGCCCTCAAAGGCATATTAAAATTAGCCTCGCGCCCTCTTCCTGTATTACTTAGCGATGTTTCTATGGCAACAGCATCACCTTCTAAATACCAAAGAGGAAGATATGCTCCTAGAACCACAGATGTTCCCATTTCGCCAAAAACTATAGAAATAATCTTAGTAAAACCCTCATTAAGTTTATCAATTTGCACCACATGACGATATTCATGAAGAGCAAGCTGCTCAAACCATTCTTCGGCATAAGTATTTTGAGGACTAAGAGCATGAACTTCCATTCGTTTTGGAGCCCATATTACCATTGCATTGGAAGTAGATGATTCCATATGCATTATTACATCTACCTTGGTAGTAGTTGTATCTAATCCTTTACCCACATTTTGTGAAGCCCATAATAGTTTATTGGCAAAATTTTGAGCCTTTTGTTCTGCAAATTGAGGATATACTAAACGAAATTTCTCAGTATCTATTTGTTTCCATTTAATAGAACCCCTATCCTGACCTGTATTATAAAACTGACTATGAGCATCAGTCACAACAACTAATAAACCAAATAAGAATAGTAGTTTAATAATTAAATAATGATTAACGATAGCTCTATTATTGATTTCCATCTACAAATCCCTTTTACGCATTTGCTGATAAATAAGAGTAATCATATAAACAAATGCTACTGAAAAAACAGCTATTGCCGCATTAAAATAAACTGGTGCACTAAGTGACAATCGAAGTAATACCGTTGCTAAAGCAAAACCTGAATTACGAAACAAAACTCTATATCTATAACTATACCTTAATGAAACTAATACCATAAGTATATCTGTATATATTAATATATTATAAAATGCGGGGAAAAATTTAAATGTATTGGAGTGAGTAAAAAACATATAACTATCCTGAATAGCTAAAAATAGGAAGGCAATCATTAACATTACAGAAATAACTTTCTTTATTACCTTAAAATTTTCCTGATTACTATCATTAGTTGTAATAGAGTGATGAACTCGAACTCTACGTATAAGATAAATACCTAAAAACACTAAAATAGCAGAAATAGAATCAGATAATATATGAAAAATAGTATCATAGCTAGTGCTCCAATCTATTGGTTCAGAAAAATTACTAAATTCTTTGAAAGCATTACGTAGTAATATTAGGGAAATAATCTCAAACTGTTTCTGCACAGAACGAGCCAGTGATTTTGGTAATGAAAAAATTAAACTAATAACTTCCACAGAAAGTAATACTACAAAGGCTACATTTATTGCTGCATAATGGTTTGTAGCAATGTATTGTGATACTATATCAGGAATATAACCAAGAATATTCAGGTGAATCAATAAAAGAGATATCAAGAAACTAAAAACTAATATTGTTCCTATAATTCTTTGATTATTTTCTCCATCCCAATACTTCTCAATTGGATCGTAAATTTTAGCAATACTATTCTGTAATTTTCTAAGCATCTGATTTCATTTTATTAGTAAAAAAAAACTACTCCATATCTTCAAATAATTGATAATGATCGCCATTCATACCTAAGTTTGTATAAACTTTCTGGGCAATAGTATTAGTTTTATCCACATAAAGCCTTATTCCACCAATAGTTGAGTCGTTTTTAACCTTATCTTTTATATAATTATATAGTGCTCTATATATTCCTTTTCCTCTATAAGCCTCATCAACATAAACCGACTGAATCCAAATTACCCAAGCATAACGCCAATCACTCCATTCTTTAGTAATCATTAGTGTACCAACTATGATATTTTTATTTTCAGCTACAAAATATGTTGCTTTATTCTCATCTTTTAAGCCAGCACTTATACCATTAGACAAAACTTGTTTATCAAGCTTTAAATCTTCTGTTTCCAAGGCCATTTTCAATTGAAAGCCTACCAAAGTATTTAAATCACTCTCCTCAGCTTGTCTTATTTTATAATGCATTTCTTTATATTTGTTCTTTTAATTCTCTATAATTTATTTTACCACTTCCCAAAACTGGGATTGCATCTATTACTCTAATTTCTCTGATTTTAGCTATGGGAGAAACACCTTTTTCACGAAGATGAGCATTAATTTCGCTCATATTTAGCTCTTTAGTTGTAAATAGAACAACATTAGGATTGCCAGCAATATCGTTTCCTTCTACAGCTATACAGTTTTCACAATCACTACCATATTCAGAATTAATTATTTTTTCTAAAAATGGCATACTAATCATCTCACCTCCAATTTTTATAAAGCGCTTTAATCTTCCTGTAATAAATAAGAATCCATCTTCATCAATATAACCCAAATCTCCAGTCTTATAATACATTTCACCACCTATTTCCACAAATGGATCATCTACATTCTTATCTATATAGCCTGGGAAAACAGATTTACCTTTTACAACAAACATTCCTTCCTCTTTAACATCAATCTCCTCAAAGCTTTCATAATTAACCACTTTAAGGTCCAATCCTATAATAACTTTACCAACAGAATTTGTTTTTTGGAAATCATCGGGATTTAAAGAAACAATTGGGGCACATTCGGTAATACCATAACCCTCTATTATTAATGATTTATGAGAAGAAGTCATTTCTTCAAATTTAGCCTTTGTATCTTCGTGTAAACTCTCAGCACCACTAATAACAAGTCGCAATGATTCTAACTCCTCACTACTAGCTTTGGCCATTATCATTTTCAATAATGTAGGAGTTGCCATCATATTAGTGGCTTTATTATGCTTAAGCACATCTATCACCTCACGCAAGTTGGTTGGGTTTGGTGTATATGCAACTTTTACTCCCGTAATTAATGGAAGTATAGAAAGCACCGTGAAACCAAAGCTATGGAAAGGAGGCAAAAAGCTTAGGAAAATATCTTGAACTCTAATCTCAAACAGCTGCAATGCTCCCCATAAGTCAGAAACAACATTATCATGAGTTAAAGGTACTGCTTTGGGCAAGGTTTCACTTCCTGAAGTAAATAATACTACTGCCGTTTTATCAATCTTGGTATTAATAAAAATACGTGGCAATTTAGCCATCAAAAGCCCCTTTAATTTCATTGGAGTAGAAATAGCACTTACTTCTTTCTCTAAAAACATTAATCGAGATTTTATATCCTCAGGAATTTGGTCCGCTACTTTATCATAAAAGCTGCCAGCAGTAATTATTAAATCCAAATCAGAAATATCAGCACAATAGGAAAGAACTTTATGACCCACTGTCCAATTAAGCATTACAGGTATTTTTCCTGCCATATAAGTAGCTATAATAAGCAATGTAGTAGTTTGCAATGCTGGCAACATAATTCCAACATGCTCATTATTTGTTCTAGCTTTTATTAATTGAGACACAACTGCTGCTTTTAGCATAAAATCACCTCGAGTACTAGTCCCCGAAGTTTCGTCCCAAGCAAAGTATTCGTCCTTATGTTTAGTGAAACTATCAATAAATAGCTCTAAGACATTCTTATCAGGATTAGGAAGAATCCTATAATCCTCTGACATTTGTTTATACAGTAATGATTCCTTCATATTATTTGATTTTAATGAACTCAATTTCATTAATATTATCACTTTTAACTCCTTTAATTCTTTTTGGTATTTCCTTCACTAATTTGGGAGCTAAAAAATGATGACGAATATATCTAACTTTCTCTTCTCCATTTTTATTATATAACTCCTCCAAATACTCATTAAACTCTCTTCGTTTTAACACTTTAACCTTTTCCTTAGCATCCTTAGTAATATCAATAAATTCAAAAATAACTTTTCTCTTTGGAATAAAAAATATAAAGTTAATAATCCAAATAAATGCACTCTTTAATAGAGTTTTAGTGAAAGATGGCGAAACACCAATCCAAGCTCTAGACCAAATACTACCCCAAAATCCTGACATACGTACGCCAATAATTTGCAAATCATCAGGTGAGGATTCAATAATCTTATATACACTCTGCTTATTACCGACTTTCTCATAACCTTGGTTACACAAATGCCCTGTTGGATATAGAAGTATACTATCGCCTTTAGAAAAAGCACTATTAGCAGAATCTCTAATTGCATCCATAACATTAGCATCACGCATACCTTTATCAAGGTCGGAAACTGGAACAGATCCAATAAAATCTAAAAATTGCTTAAAAACAGGCACATTATAATATGTTGCACTAATCATTGGTGATACATTATGTTTCATTCTCAAACTCGATAATAACACAATAGGATCTACTTCTGCCTGATGGTTTGGTATAAATATCTTTGGATTTTTATCACTAATAACTTCTTCGCCTATGATTTTTATATCATATCTACGAGAAAGAACCCAATTAAAAATTTTCGCTAAGTTTTTCATTTAATTATAATAATATCTTTCAAAGATAGTAAATTATATAACTCTATGATTTTCGAATTCTTTAACTCCTGAAATAATGCGAATTACTTCTGCTGCCATAAAACTTCCAAACAATGGTGGCATATAGGAAATAGTGCCTACTGTTGTCTTTTTATTAAGTTCATCATCCACAAATTTTATCGCATCAGGATTAGTTTTCTCAGAGGAAAACACCACTTTAAAGCCAGAATAAATACCCATCTTATGCATTTTTTTGCGAAGCATGCGTGCCAATTTATCATTATAGGTTTCGCTAAAATCTGCAATTCTTATTTTGGCAGGATTTGTTTTGCCACCCGATCCCATAGAACTAATTATTGGGATTTCTCTTTTTAATGCAGCTGCTATAAGTAGAATCTTTGGTGTTAATGAATCTATGGCATCAATAATAAAATCAAAACCTTGATCTAATAGCAGCTCCGTTAATTCATCTCTTAAAAATATCTCTTCAGCTTTTATATTAAGCTCTGGATTAATATCCAAAAGCCGTTCTTTCATTAGCATTGCCTTAGATTGCCCATTTGTACTTATTAATGCTAATAATTGCCTATTTCTATTACTTGGGTGTATAGTATCAGCATCAATAATATGCAACGAACCTACGCCAGCTCGGCAGAGCATTTCTGCAGAATACGACCCCACTCCTCCTAATCCTACCACTAACACCTTAGCGTTCTTAAGCTTATCAATGCCTTCTTTATTTAAAAGTAGTTCCGTACGATCCTTCCAGTTCTCCATTAAACAAATACACTTTTATAGTTATAATAAATCTGATCTCTAAGTTTATTAATGTCTATCCCTCGCAACTTACTTGCAAATAAATATAGCTCTTCTATATTACCAATCCATTCATCTGTTTCAAAAAACAATCTATTAATAGGTATATGTAGCAATATTCGCTGTGCTTTACTGTTGTCTTTCATTATTTCCGCACCAACAGAGAAATACACATTATGCTTAATAAGTTTTTTAAGTATATCTTGATTAGCATTAAATCCATGAAAAATAAATGGCACTGCTGGTTTTTCTTTCTTAAGTATTCCTAAAAAATCAGAATAAGCTCTTACATTATGTACTATCAAAGGTTTATCATACTTTTCAGCAATCTTTAGCTGCTCCATAAATGCGTGATATTGATTATCAAAATTACGTGCAATTGCTCTATCCAAACCACATTCTCCAATGGCTTTCAAATTTGCATCCGATGCTATATAAGTAAGCTGCTTGATTGCTTGATCCACATTTATTTCGTGAATATACCACGGATGTATTCCCACTGAATAAGACTTTGGCCATTTCTGATAAAAACTAACTTTATCAATGCTAAAGCTCTCAATGCCAAGTACAGAGTCAATAAGTTTATTGTGAGTATGAATATCTATTAATGGTGATGTCATTTCTTAACCAAATATTTCATTAATCATATCTTGCTCAAGCTTATCAAACAAACCATCAGTATTTGCCATATGATAAAAATAATCCTTAGTTATTTTCTTCTTAAGCTTATCCATGGAATTAATTATCTCTTTACTATCTTCAAAAGTCATTTTCAATGACTCATCAGACTCATTTACAGAAAGCTTTATATAATTGTTTATTTCATATAAGGTTATGGCCTCGCTAACATCAGTTACGCCATCAACTTTCATCAATTTTACCAATAAGAAATTTATAGCTTTTTTCTCTTGAGTAGTATAATCCATAATTACAATTATTTAATTTATAATACTTTGCTAAGATATGATTTCTAGTAATAATACCTATTTTTCATCATCAAAAAAGAATTTATAATATTTCTTACCATTCTCGTCTACTCCTCTTTCCACTAGACTTTTATCGCCATGCATATATATGCTAAAATTCTTATCTAGTTTAAGAACGCTTCTAAAATTCTTAGCTTGTTTTTTTACAGCTTTATTAGAGATTTCGAAGCCTTCGTCAAAGTTAATTGATTTATCATGTGTATATCCTTCATCATAGGAGTGAAAAGTATCTATTAAATTTGAATCTTGTAGCACTTCCACTTCAAACTCATTTTGCACAAAACTATCATTGGTTTTAAAATAATCTACCGAACGATTAAGCAAGTCAATTTGATCAGTTCTTTCAACATCAAATTCCTCAGGCAACTTATGTTTAATAAAATTTTCCGTCATTTCAAGAAAATGCGTAGTATTATTTACATAATCGTTTCGAAGTGCCACATTCGCAAAATCATTCATCCAATAATCAGTCTCAACACTACCATTATCAATCACAAATACTGTATAAGGCTCTTCTGTAAAAAGAACTAAAATTGCCTTATCAAGCTTACGGCCAACTCCCTTCTTGAAATTTAATTTTACTCGTCCATCATCCTCAGCCACGGTTTCAATAAAGGTTTCTTTATTCTCAACTTTATAAATACCTAAAGCTTTATAATGTTCATTTTCAAGTTTTATATTATCAAAATTTATAACAAACAGATCGCCATCCTTAATATTTGGATGAATGGAAACATCTTTTAAATACTGATGAATTTCTTTTGTTTTCAATACAAAATCAGCCTCTTCATTAATTTCCTTAGATATTTTGAAAATTGGATTTAACTCTATATCTTCATCATGTCTAAATTCATAAGTAGCAAAGCTAGAGGCAAAAGGCTTCAAAAATGTCCTTTTAATAGCTTCTTCATCTTCTTCAAAATTCATCATTATCTCCTTGTCATTAAGAAAAGAAGTATCACTCTGAATACCTATTCTATGTACTGTAATATTTGTAATTACAGCTTCTTTAATTTCAATCATATATAAGTTTTATTAGTAATTTTCTGCATCTAAATACTCATCGTCTTCAGATAAATCGGAACTTGAGCCAAATTCATCCTCAAAACTTCCAAATTCATCCTCATCAAACATATCTGAAATTACTTCAGCCTTTTGTACTTCTATAATTTCTATATCAAAAATAACATCCTTACCCGCAAGTTCAGAATTACCATCTAGCATTATTTTATCATCACCAATTTTATGAATCTTAAAAGAAAACACACCTTCCTCAGTTGGTACTTCCACTGTATCTCCTTCCTTAACCTCCTTATCACCAAGGAACTCCTTTTTATCTACTTCCATCAACAGCTCTTTATCATAATCACCATAAGCATCAATTGCTTTTATGGTCACTGTCTTCTTTTGACCTTCTTTCATCCCTAAAACAGCTTCCTCAAATCCTGGAATCATCATTTCATCACCAAGGGTAAATAAAATAGGATCGTTTGAAATAGTTGTGTCAAACACTTTCCCATTCTTTAGCTGACCTGTATAATGCACTTTTACTGTATCTCCTATTGATAACATCGGTATTGTATTAATTTTTTACCATGCAAAAGTAAATAAAATTGATACTGAAAATCACCAATATTTATGCAATAATTAATAAGCTAATAATTTCGAAAAAATAAAAAGCTTAAGTTTTAATAAAAAGTTTATTTTTGACATCTTATTTATTTAAAAACAATAAATGAAATTATTACTAGTATATAATCCTTTTGCTGGCTTTAAAAGATCTGGCAAACACTTCTCAGAAGTAAAACAACTGATACGTGATAAAGGTATGGATTTTGATTTACGCTTTACAAGAGCTGCAGGAGATGCTACTACCATGGTTGAAGAAGCTGATTTAACTCAGTATGATGGTATTATTAGCTCTGGTGGTGATGGTACTTTTCATGAGGTACTTAACGGGTATTATAAAAACAAATCAGCTAGTAAACCTCCCATTGGTATTATTCCTAACGGTACTGGTAACTCTTTTGCTATTGAACTAGGATTAAAAAGCTTTGAGTATGAGAAGGCTATTGATATTATTTCTAAAAATATTATAAAGAAAGTTGATATTGGATACTGTCAGATGCAGGATAGCAGCTTCTATTTTCATAATATACTTGGCTTTGGTATGGTTGCCGATATTAATGAAGCTTCTGATAAATATAAGAATTTGGGAAACCATTCTTATACCATCGCTTCACTAGAGAAAATAATGGCACTAAAGACCTTTGATCTAGAGATAATACTTGATGGTAAGTCTATTAAGCAAGATAATCTATTTGTAGAAATATCTAATACGCGCTATACTGGATCTAGTTTCCTTATGGCGCCAAAAGCGAAAATTGATGATGGATTATTAGACGTTACTATTAGTAGAAAATCTTCTCGATGGAATGTGCTCAAAATATTTATGAGTATTTTTAAAGGAACGCATATTGAGAATAAGGATATTGAATATATTCAAGCAAAAGAGATCATTGTTAAAACAAAAGAAAACAAAACACTAACTCCTGATGGAGAACAATATGGAAGCACACCTCTTACTGTTGAATGCAAAAAAGAATTCCTAGATTTCTTTTGGATATAAATATATAATTAAACCTCATTTTTTTTAAAGATTATATTAAATCTTACTACTATAATATTAATACCTGCAATAATGCGAACAGAAAAAGACCCAAAGGAATTTCAGAAAATAGACGGCGTATCTGTGCCCAAGGAATTAGCTGTGGAAAGAGAAAGCCCTGCAAGATCTATTGCAAAAGCTATTAGCTGGAGAATTATTGCAAGCCTAACAACTTTTACCATTTTTTATTTTACTGTAGGAGGAAAAGTTGCTCTAGAAGTTATAACTGCTGCAGTAGGAATAGAGCTTTTTACCAAAATGGCCATTTATTATGTACACGAAAGAATCTGGGCAAATGTATATTGGGGTCGTAATTGGATGAGGTATAAACTAATAAGAAGAATTAAACTTAATTATATTAGGTGGAAACGTAAGAATAGATAAACTAACGTCTAAATTCAATTATCACTTTAAATGAACAACATAATTAACAGTAATACAGCTAGTAATAAAATAACTAAAGAAGGTAAACTTACAATAGTATATTTGCTTGTTTTGTTATTTGCTTTCATTCCAACTTATAATCATATATTTGACAGTAAGATTGCATTTTTGGGAGATAACGCTAACTACTATATTCTAGGTAAAGCTATTGCTAATGGTGATGGTTTTATAAATGCGCAGAATGTTACACAAACTCCTGCAAACTCATATCCTCCTGGTTATCCTGCATTTATTGCTACTATTATCACTATTGCAAACGATAGTATCGTTACAATAAAATACACTAATGGATTACTATACTTTGCGTCCCTAATTGTATTATTCTTCTTTTTTAAAGCCATTACTGATAATATACATTTTAGCTTTGCCATATTATTTGCAATGCTATTTCATTATTACAATCTCCAATATAGTACTTGGATGATGAGTGAAATACCTTTTATATTTTTCTCCTCACTTGGCTTACTGGCACTCACAAAAATTGACACCCAACAAGCACCATGGAAAAGCCCTTGGTTTGCACTAATGTTATTAAGCACATCATTCTCATATTACATACGTTCTCAAGGCATTGCACTTATAGGAGGCATAGGTTTATATTACTTAATTCATCGCAATTGGAAATATATGTTTAGCTACGGAATTGGATTTGTGTCCATAGCTCTACCATGGTTTATAAGAGGCCTTAGCTTTAAAGGTTCCCCGTATACCGCAGCTCTTAAATATAAAGATTATTATGACCGTTCCAAAGGAGAAATGGATGGCATCGGAGATTGGATTGATCGTATTTTTAGCAATATACCACGCTATATAGAAAGTGAAATTCCTTCTGCTATTTTTGGCACTGAGCCTGATTACCAAAACACATCTATGACATTAGGTATCATCATTATAGCTTTAATTATTTTTGGAATTATAAAAACAAGAAAATACCAGATAGCCATTGCAGGATACATACTTGCAACATTTGCGATACTAGTTCTCTGGCCTTCGGTATGGATTGGAATTAGATTTATGATGCCAATAGTACCTCTTATGATTTTTCTTTTTTTTTATGGCATTTTCTCTTTAGTTATTTTTATTCTTGAGAAAATAAAATTCAATACCGTAAAAATAAATCAATATTTACCTTACGCATTTATATTAGTAGCATTAATATATACACCAAGGCTTGAAGAACTAAATAAAGCAGCAAATACACCTCTAAATCCAATATATCGTAATTATTTTGCTATGGCCGAATGGACAAAAAGTAATTTAGGCCCAAACACCAATATTATATGTAGAAAGAATATGTTATTTCACCTTTTTTCTGACCATTATGCTCATCGTATAATTAATAAGCATGATCATGAAGCTATTTTTAAAGCTTTTAAAGATGGTAAATATACCCATATAGTATATTATGGTAGTGGATTAGGTCAAAAATATGTACTTCCTTTACTACAAAAATATCCCGAAAGGTTTAAAGTGATTAATAAAACAGAAAAACCAGAAGTTTATCTAATGGAAATAATTCAATAAGTTGTTTTATAGCAACCCTAAATATCTAAACAAAATCACGTAATATTCAAACTTCTCAATAATTTGATATATATCAACTAGAATAAGAGAAAAGAATTATAGTTTTTTAATACTATTAAACCATTAAAAACAAATGATTTAATTGCTATAACTAATTCTATTTAAATAATTTACCCTACCCTAAAGAAATCTAAGCCTCCTCTATTTATAATTATTTTAAATAGTAAAATACGTTGTTATTTTTTTTACTTTTGCACTCCGCTTATATCATTAGATATAACAAAACAAATAAATTATAGAATTTAGTTTTATATCGCTTTCATTTAAGAATTCAAAACTCTTAATTAAAGCTCTTTAACAAAACAATATATCATGAGTAAGAAAAAGTTTTTAACCTTAGAAGGTAACCAAGCAGCAGCATACATAGCTTATATGTTTAGCGAAGTTTCGGCTATCTACCCTATTACTCCGTCATCAGACATGGCTGAGTATGTTGACCAATGGGCAGCAAATGGAAAGAAGAACATTCTTGGTTCTACCGTACAAGTTAGCGAAATGCAATCAGAGGCGGGAGCTGCTGGTGCAATGCACGGGGCTTTACAAGCTGGTGCTTTAGCAAGTACTTTTACTGCATCACAAGGTCTATTATTAATGATTCCTAATATGTACAAAATGTCGGGAGAATTACTTCCTGGTGTTTTCCACGTTAGTGCACGAAGCATTGCTGCTCAAGCACTTTCTATATTTGGTGACCATAGTGATGTTATGAGTGTACGCCAAGCTGGTTTTGCTATGTTAGCAACAGGTAGCGCACAAGAAATCATGGATATTGCTGGTATAGCTCACCTTGCAGCTATTAAATCACGTATTCCTTTCTTACACTTTTTTGATGGATTCCGTACTTCTCACGAAATTCAGAAAGTAGAAGCAATGGATCAGGACGAAATGGCTAAGTTATTAGATTACGATGCTATTCAACGTTTCCGCGACAATGCTCTTAATCCAGAAAAGCCAGTAACTAGAGGTACAGCACAAAACCCAGATATTTATTTCCAGGCTCGTGAGGCTGCAAATAATTTCTATGATGAAATTCCTGATTTAGTTGAGGAATACATGGTAGAGATCAAGAAAATAACTGGTCGTGAGTATCACCCATTTACATATTATGGTCACCCTGAGGCTACAGATATTACTATAGCAATGGGTTCTATAAACGAAACAATCAAAGAAACTATTGATTATGAAATGAAGAATGGTAAAAAGATTGGTGTTATCACTTGTCACCTTTATCGTCCATTTTCTAAAAAATATTTCATGAAGGTATTCCCTAAGTCAGTTAAGCGCATTGCAGTGCTTGACCGTACTAAGGAAATTGGAGCCAATGGCGAGCCAATGTATCTTGACGTAAGAGATTTATTTTATGGTCAAGAGAATGCTCCTATGATTATTGGTGGTCGTTATGGTCTTTCTTCTAAAGACACTACCCCATCTATGATGCAATCTGTATATAATAACTTAGCATCAGAAAATCCTATCAACGGATTTACTGTAGGTATTATTGATGATGTATCTTTCAAATCACTTCCTTTATTGCCAGAAATTAACTGTGCTAAAGAAAGCACAATCGAAGCTAAATTTTATGGTTTAGGTGCTGATGGTACTGTTGGAGCTAACAAAAACTCTATTAAAATTATTGGAGAAAATACAGATTTATATTGCCAAGCATACTTCTCATACGATAGTAAGAAGTCTGGTGGTTTTACAAACTCTCACCTACGTTTTGGTAAAGAGCCTATCACTTCTCCTTATTTAGTAAATAATCCTGATTTTGTTGCCTGTCACGTTCCTGCTTACTTAACTAAGTACGAAATGCTTGAAGGTCTAAAAGATGGTGGTACATTCTTACTAAATAGTATTTATGACAAAGCTAAGACTATTGAAACTTTGCCAAATTACTTTAAGAAGTATATGGCAGAGCATAATATCAAATTCTATATAATAAATGGTACTAAACTAGCTGCCGATATTGGGTTAGGCAACCGTACTAATACTATTATGCAGTCTGCTTTCTTTAAGCTAGCTGATATTATTCCTTATGACCAAGCAAAAGAGGAAATGAAGAAATTCATTGTTAAGTCTTATGGTAAAAAAGGTGAAAAAATTGTTAACATGAACTATAAGGCAGTTGATGCTGGTGAAGATGTTATCAAGGTAGAAGTTCTTGCTGAATGGGCTAATTTAGAAGTTACTTCTATAGTTCCTATTCCGAAAATTACGCCTACAGACTTTGTAAAGAATGTAGCACAGGTTATTGATGCTCAAAAAGGCGATACACTTCCTGTATCTACTTTTATTGGAATGGAAGATGGTACTATTCCTAATGGTACTACTAAACACGAAAAGCGTGGTATTGCTATTGATGTTCCAGAATGGCAAGCTGATAATTGTATTCAGTGTAACCAATGTGCTTATGTGTGTCCTCATGCTGCTATTCGCCCTTTCTTATTAGACGAAAACGATGTAAAAAATGCTCCTGAAGGAACAGAAACTATTACAGGAAAAGGTGCTATTAAAGAATACGAATTCCGTATCCAAGTAAGTACATTAGATTGTACTGGTTGTGGTATTTGTGCTGAGGTTTGTCCTTCTAAGGAGAAATCACTAATCATGAAAGACGCTACTACTCAGTTCGACGAGATTGATCGTTGGTTGTATATGGATAACGAAGTTGGTTATAAAGAGAATGTTGTTGACAAAATGAAAAATGTTAAGAATTCTCAGTTTGCTCAACCATTATTCGAGTTCTCTGGAGCTTGTGCTGGTTGTGGTGAAACACCATATATAAAAGCTGCTACTCAGTTATTTGGTGAGCGTATGATCATTGCTAACGCAACTGGTTGTTCTTCAATTTACGGTGGCTCTGCTCCTTCTACTCCTTATTGTACTCACGACGATAGTGGTGCTGGTCCAGCTTGGGCTAACTCATTATTTGAGGACAATGCAGAGTATGGTTACGGTATGGCTGTAGCTATTAAGAAGATTCGCTCTAACATGGAAGAGATGATGAACGAAGGAATGGAAAGCGGTGAGTTTACTGGCGAAATAGCTGATGCTATGAAAGTTTGGATTGATGGTAAAGATAAAATTGTTTCATCAGAAGAAGCTACTGCTGTACTTCGTCCAATGCTTGAAAAAGCTGATGGTAAAATTGGATCTGAGCTTAGTAAACTTTCTCATTATTTAATCAAGAAGTCTTTCTGGATTATCGGTGGTGATGGCTGGGCTTATGATATCGGTTTCGGTGGATTAGATCACGTAATCTCTACTGGCGAGGATGTTAATATTCTTGTACTAGATACAGAGGTATACTCTAATACTGGTGGCCAAGCTTCAAAAGCTACTCCTGTAGGAGCTGTTGCTAAATTTGCTGCTAGTGGAATGAAAACTCGTAAGAAATCTCTTTCTGCAATGGCAATGACTTATGGTTATGTTTATGTAGCTCAGATTTCGATGGGTGCTTCTCAAGCACAAACTTTCAAAGTATTGAAAGAGGCTGAGGCTTATCCCGGACCTTCTGTAATTATTGCTTACTCTCCTTGTATTGCTCACGGTATCAAAACTGGTATGAAGAGCGCTGAAGAGGAAGAGAAATTCGCCGTAACTTCAGGATACTGGCAATTGACTCGCTACAACCCTGAATTGGAGAAAGAAGGTAAGAATCCATTTATACTTGACTCTAAAGAGCCAGCATGGGATACTTTCCACGACTTTATTTATAATGAGGTTCGTTATGCTTCTCTTAAAAAAGGTTTCCCTGAGGAGGCTGAGCGTTTATCACACATCGCTGTTGATGATGCTAAATGGAGATATAATCAATTCCGTCGTATGGCTGAAATGGATTTTTCAAAATAGAAGTATTTTAGATAAATATACAAAGCGTGATTTTCTTTCGAAAATCACGCTTTTTTTTGGCTTAAAAATTTAATTACCAACGCTGCCCCACTTCGATACATTTTTGGAGAAATGCTTCGCATTACTCTGCAAAACACTCAGTGTGACAGATCAAAGATACATTTTTGGAGAAATGCTTCGCATTGCTCTGCAAAACACTCAGTGTGA
>JAOZPM010000006.1:33632-42118 GCA_029932765.1 Bacteroidales bacterium
AAAGATACATTTTTGGAGAAATGCTTCGCATTGCTCTGCAAAACACTCAGTGTGATGGATATAGTATATTAATACTAATCCTGTAATAGAATCTATAAGTTCCAATTAGTGAAGCGTCACACTGAGTGATTTGAAGTAAAAAGCGTACGCTTTTTACAAAAATAGTATCGAAGTGTTATGCGAATTAATAATTAAATACTAGAAGCTATTCGTTTCTTAGATTCTTCAATCATCATAAAGGCTTTCTCAAAATATTTATATCTTATTTTTTCAGAAACCATACTTATAGGACTAGATTTCTTAATTATATTATCAAGCCATTGCTGTGTCAAGTCACAATATTTTTATTCATTGTAGCAATAGTATTAAAACTCATATGACCAATATATATACTTTTGGTAACCCCAAGGTCTACCAATACACAGTTGTTACCAATCTCAATATCACTTAAATACAATTCGTAATCAGCTTTTTGACCATATTCCATTGAATCTGAAAATAGTTTCTTCCCTACCTTTGCCTGAAGTTTTATATCAGTCAATAGTTGTTTCAATTCATCTAATACTTTTATTGCATCTGTATCAGATTCAAACCTTCCCGAATCCCAAAAGAATTCTACCTGTTTTAAAACTGATAAATAAGTAGTTTCAGTCCAGATTTCTACTGATGGTGTCTCTATATAAGTAGTATATATTTCCTTACTTAATTCAATAATATTTTTAGGAACATAATCGATACTAAACTTCTTATTTGCATCATTACTTGTATTAAGAATAGCCTCCATCCAATAAAAAATCTTATAAGCTCCTAGCAAAGGGTATTTATAATTATAGAATATTGGAATATCTTCGCAAGCATATGTAATTTTATGCTTTTTAGCATTTTTAATCAGTTTCAAATCTTTCAACATACTTGCAAGATACTTCTCAAAGCTTTCCATTGAATAATTCAATTCTAAAAAAGAAAAGGTAACATTATTAATATCCGTATCATTAAATACATCGAAAGAAATACTATAATGCTTGCACAATTTTGATACTTCATTGATTGTTAGTAGTGTAGAGCCTCTTAACCTACGATAAGCACTATCTGAACTAATATCAAGCACTTCTGTTAACTCTGATACCAAATTAGTATTTGCAGGAATTATATCTTCTATTTTTCTAAGAAATTCATTTTGTTCCATATATCTTATTATTATATTTTAATAATATCAGAATTATTATTTGCGAATATCGCAAAAAATAGAATAATTAGCAACTTTATTTGATGAAATACTACTCTTAAAGAAGTATATAGTTAAGTATTCTCTGATAATATCAATCATATCAACCACTTAATACAAAAAGTCTTTTTGCAATTATTAGTACAGTAATTATAGTGAAGTTAACATATAACAATTATAAAGAAATATTGAAATTAGTTTTGCTGGAAATAATTATTAAGAATTTAATATTATTAACTAAAAGAACTAATTATGAAAAACTTCACAAAAGAATTAAAAGTAATTACAATTATTCTATTAAGCTTTCTATTAATAATAATAGGTAAAACAAGTTTTGCCTCTGACCAGTATAAGAAAAGTGTTGCTGTTATAAATATTGGAGCGCAAGGCCTTAAAATTGAGATGCCTTTATTAACAAGTTTAGTAACTTTAGAATTGGAACGATTAAATATATATGAGGTAATTGATAAGTATGATGTAATAAATCATATGAAGAAAAATAATGTCAAATTGGATATGTCATATGGAAAAACTGATTTAATTCAAATTGGTGAGCTTATGAATGTTGACAAAGTATTAAGTGGTAGTGCTGAGAAATATGGCAATAAAATAATAATAGTCTTTAGATTAATTGATATTAAGAGTAAGAAAATAGAAAAAGTTGATGTAATGGAATATTTGGATCAAGAAGAAGATATTCAACTAATGGTAAGGATATCAATCCATAATATTTTTGGTATAGAGAATGATGCAAATGTTGTTGATATGCTCTCAAACATAAATCTACCTTTATCAAACACAAAAAACAGAGTAAATTTAAGTGGGCCTAGATTTGGACTAACAACAACTACTGGCAATGTAGGCAAAAGACTTCAATCACCAAAGAGTGAGGGAGGCTACGATATGTTCCCTATAAACTCACTATTTGGTTATCAATTTGAAATACAATATGTTGCAGCAGGAGATTTTCAAGCACTTTTTGAAGTAATTCCTGCTTTAAACGCCTTAGAATCTGGATACATTATACCATCATTATCATTAATTAATGGATTCCGATTTAATAAATACGGATTTGAATTCGGTATAGGGCCAGTTTTTAGATTAGCTAAAAAAGCTGAAGGTTTTTATGATGAAGATGGTAATTGGAATCTGAAAAGCGATTTTGTTGAACCACCAACAGATGTATATTATGTAAGTCAAGTTGATAGCAGAGGACATATTGAGCTATCTACTGGGTTAATTATTGCTGCTGGTTATACATTTAAATCAGGGCATTTAAATTTTCCAATAAATGTATATATCTCTCCCAGAAAAGATGGTACAACCATTGGCTTAATATGTGGGTTTAATATTGCTAGATCAAAAAAAATTGAAACCAAAAAATAAGTATATAAACTCCGTAAGCTCATAAAAAAAGGAGTACAGAATTTTTCGGTACTCCTTTTTTTTATGCATTACTAATTTAACTAACTCATAAATCTCATTATTTTGTAGATCAACAGATAATTCCCAACTAAAAAGGTAAGGAATATCCTATTTTAAATAGTTAATAAGTTCTTCTTCTTTTAATAACACCATTATTAACCTAATTTAACACACAAATTATATAAAAACTGTACTTCATTTTTTATATTTGCGCATCAAATTAAAAAACATAAATTTTTACATAAAAATATAGTTTTAAATTATGGAAATGGATATCAAAGAACTGAATGACCTTATTCAAAAAGAGAGCTCTTTTGTAGATCTTATTGCAATAGAGATGGGAAAGATAATTGTTGGACAAAAATATATGGTTGAAAGACTCATGATTGGTTTGCTTTCTGATGGTCATATCTTATTGGAGGGAGTTCCTGGTTTAGCAAAAACACTAGCCATTACTTCTTTAGCAAAGGTTGTAGATGCTAAATTTAGCAGAATTCAATTTACGCCGGACTTACTTCCAGCGGATATTTTAGGCACAATGATATATTCTCAAAAGAAAGAAACCTTTGAAACTCGTAAAGGTCCAATTTTCGCAAATTTTGTATTAGCAGATGAGATAAATCGTGCTCCAGCAAAAGTACAAAGTGCATTACTCGAAGCAATGCAAGAGCGACAAGTTACTTTAGGAGAAGAAACATTCATACTACCAAAACCATTTTTAGTATTAGCAACGCAAAACCCTATTGAACAAGAAGGCACCTATCCCCTTCCCGAAGCTCAGGTTGACCGTTTTATGCTAAAAGTAGTAATTGATTATCCTACAAAAGAGGAAGAAAAAGCAATTTTACGTTCACAAATTAGTAATACAAAACCTACAAATAATCAAATTCTTAAAACTGATGATATAATAAGAGCTAGAGAAGTTGTTAGAAAAGTATATCTCGACGAAAAAATTGAAAACTATATTACAGATATTGTTTTCGCAAGTCGTTATCCTGAAAAAAATGGTTTAGAAAAATTTAAAGATCTTATAAGCTTTGGAGGATCACCACGTGCTACCATAAGCATGGCTCTTGCTGCAAAGGCTTATGCATTTATCAAACGCAGAGGCTATGTTATACCTGAGGATGTACGTGCCGTTTGTGCTGATGTTATGCGTCACCGTATAGGACTTACATACGAGGCTGAAGCCGAAAATATAACTACCGAAGATATTATTAATGAGATACTAAATGCTGTAGAGGTACCATAGGTTAATTATTAATGATTGATTATTAATGTTTAAGGTATAAAGACTGATTACTATTTAATTTAGATAATGCAAGAGACAAAGGATATATTAAAACGGGTTCGTAAGATTGAGATAAAGACTCGAAGAATGTCGTCACAGATTTTTTCGGGACATTATCATTCTGCCTTCAAAGGCAGAGGCATGGCTTTTAGCGAAGTGCGTGAATATCAGTATGGCGACGATGTTAGAAATATAGATTGGAATGTTACAGCTAGATTTAATACTCCCTTTATCAAGATTTTTGAGGAAGAGCGAGAGCTTACTGTGATGCTATTAATTGACGTTAGTGCTTCAAATATGTTTGGCACCACTCAATCTTTTAAATCTGAACTTATTACCGAAATTGCTGCTGTATTATCTTTTTCTGCTATTCAGAATAATGATAAAGTTGGAGTGATTTTCTTTAGCAATAAAGTAGAGAAGTTTATATCTCCAGCCAAAGGAAAGTCACATATTCTACGAATTATTAGAGAGATGATTGATTTTAAGGCTAGTGAACAAGGTACAAATATTGAGGAAGCTTTAAGATATCTTACTAATGCCATAAAGAAAAAGTGTACAACATTTGTTCTTAGCGATTTTATTGATAATGACTTCTATAGGGCTCTTCAAATTGCCAATAGAAAACATGATTTGGCAGCAATCAGAATTTCTGATAAAGGTGAGCGAGAATTACCAAATATGGGTTTAATAAAAGTAAAAGATCCCGAGAATAATATAGAGAAATATATTGACACTAGCGACTCTACGGTAAGAGCTGCCTACAAAAACTATTTTGATAAACAACAGCAAAAAAATACTGACATATTTAAGCGCTCGGGAGTTGATACTGTTGATATATATACAGGTCAGGATTATATTAAACCATTAATTAAACTTTTTAAAATGCGAGAGAGTAGATTTTAATAATCTACTTATCTAAATAATATATTATGAATACCATAAAACAATTTATATTTATTCTAGCAATCTTAATAATAGGTACGCCTGTTGTGGCTCAGCAATATAAAGCTACAGCTAGACTCGATACTAATATTATAATGATAGGTGATCAAACAATCCTTCATTTAACATTGCAACAACCTAAAGACAAGACTGTTTATTGGCCTTCAATTGTTGATAATATTGGCGAAAATATTGAGGTAATAGATATTACCGAAAATGACACTATAATTATTCCAGGCACTAATTTGGTGGATATAAAAGTAGAACTTACTATCACATCATGGGATACAGGGCTTATAAGCCTTCCTGCTCTTAATTTTATTTATGCGCATATAAACGACTCAACGCAATTATCTGTTCAAACTCCAGAGCTAAAGATGTATATCGCCTATCTAAAGGTTGATATGGAGAAAGGAATTGCTGATATTAAGCCTATCTTAAAAGCCCCATGGACATTTAGAGAAATACTTCCTATTATCTTATGGAGTTTACTAGTAATTTTTATTATTGGTATTTCGTACTATGTATATTATCGATGGAAAAATAATAAGCCAATAATTCCTCTTCCCAAAAAGCCTAAAATTCCTGCTCATATTATCGCTAATAAGGAATTGGATAAACTTAAAGAAGAAAAACTATGGCAAAATAATGAAGCAAAAGAGTACTATTCAAAACTTATTGATATTTTTAGAACTTATCTAGAAAACAGAATGCATTTTGGAGCAATGGAAATGATAACTGATGAGATAATGCTTGAATTGCAGAAGAAAGAAATAAGTAAAGAACTTCTTCTGGAAACCAAAAACATATTGGAAAACTCTGATTTTGTAAAATTCGCCAAAATTCAGCCAGTGGAATCAGAAAATATAGAAGCAATGGATTGGGCATATAATTTTATTGAGCTTACTAGAATTAAGGAAGTTAAACCTGAAGAAAAGAAAGGAGCTAAAAAATGATAAATTTCTTTTCGCAAATAGTATTTACACAGCCTCTTTGGCTATTGAGTTTTATAGCTATTCCAGCATTAATTGCTAATTATTGGATAAATAATAAGAGTCAAAATGCATCATTACAACTATCTAACTTAGAATGGACAAAAGGTCTTAAAACAAACTTAAAAACAAGGTTTCGTCATATTCCTTTTGCGTTTAGAATGATAGCAATATCATTGCTCATTATTGTAATGGCAAGGCCACAAATATTTACCAAGCAAAAGCATACTAATATCGAAGGTATAGATATTATATTGGCATTAGACGTATCGGGCAGTATGCGAGCTATGGATTTAAAACCCAATCGTTTGGAAGCTGCTAAGGAAGTTGCAATTCAGTTTATCGATGGAAGACAAAACGACAGAATTGGTTTAGTAATATTTAGTGGAGAGGCCTTTACTCAATGCCCTCTTACCACTGACCATAATGTGCTAAAAAGCTTATTTATACCAATTGAAAGTGGTATGATTAAAGATGGTACTGCCATTGGTGATGGACTGGCTACAGCTATTAATAGAATAAAAGATAGTGAGGCCATAAGTAGAGTAATTATTCTACTTACCGATGGAGTCCAAAACTCTGGAAGCATTGATCCTATTTCGGCAGCAAATATAGCCAAGGAGTATGGCATAAGAGTTTATACTATTGGTGCAGGAAGCAAAGGTACGGCACCAATGCCTGTAATCACAAATTTTGGAGAACAAATAATGGATGTGGAAGTAAATATTGATGAAGAAATTCTTCAGAGGATTGCTAGCACAACTGATGGTAAATATTTTAGAGCTACAAGTAATAAAAGTTTAGAGAAGGTATATGCCGAAATTGACCAATTGGAAAAATCTAAAATTGATGTGAATATTTTTCAGAATAAATCTGAAGAATTTCTTGGTTTTGCAATAGCTGCTTTTATACTATTATTATTTGAACTACTATTGCGACTAACAATTTTTAGAATTAAACCATAATAAGAGTTTAATATGAATATATTAAGATTAGAAAATCCGGACTTCTTATTTGCATTACTCATAATCCCAGTATTGCTAATAATATGGTATGTACTGATAAAAGTACAGAAGAAAAGTTGGGCTAAATTTGGAGATATAAAGCTTATTAATAAACTAATGCCAATGGTAAGCTATAGGCGCAAAAACTGGCGTTTTATAATTTACATTTTTGCACTAAGCAGTTTAATTATTGCATTGGCAAATCCACAATTGGGTTCAAAACTTGAGAAAGTGAAGCGTAAAGGAATCGATATGATAATAGCTATTGACATATCTAACTCTATGCTTGCTGAGGATATAAAGCCCAATAGATTAATAAGATCAAAGAGAGCAATATCGAAGCTCGTAGACAATTTGCAAGGCGATAGAATAGGCATAATTGTATTTGCCGGAAGTGCATATACTCAGCTACCAATTACAACAGATTATAGTGCTGCAAAAATGTTTCTTGCCACCGTAAGTACCGATTATATAAGTACCCAAGGAACTAGTATAGCAGCAGCTATCGATATGGGGCGACTAACTTTTGAGAATGAAGTTAATGACCAGAAAAACCAAGATCGCAATAAGGCTATAATTATTATTACCGATGGAGAAGACCACGAAGAAGGTGCTATAGATCAAGCTATAAAAGCCAAAGAAGAAGGTATAAAGATTTATACTATAGGTATGGGTACACAAAAAGGTGCCCCTATTCCAAATATTAAAAACGGAAGGCGAACTGGCTTTAAGAAAGATAAGGAAGGACATACCGTTATCTCTAGATTTAACGAAGCTCTATTGCAAGAAATTGCTGAAAAAGGAGATGGAATTTATGTAAGAGCTAATAATAGTAAATCTGGTTTGAAAATAATTCTTGATGAAATAAATATGCTTAATAAAACAGAAATAGAAACTCAATCTTTTAAAGATTATGAAAGTAGATTTCAGATTTTTGTTGCAATAAGTTTATTTCTACTAATTATTGAATTACTTATTTCAGAAAGAAAAACTAAGTTTAATATTTCAAAAATATTTGACAAAGACGATAAATAAGAAATGAAAAATATAAAACATATTATACTATTCTCACTTGCTATATTTATTAGCTTGGCATCTCTTAATGCTCAAAATAGCATTAAAGCTACTAAGCTAATTAGAAGTGGTAATGCAGAGTATTCTGACAGTAACTTTATTGGATCTGAGGAAAAATACCAATTAGCATTATTGGAGGATAAGGATAATTTTGATGCTAAATATAATCTTGCTAATACTCTTTTTAAACAAGAACGATACGAAGAGGCAGTGGAGGCCTTTGAAGATTTAATAGAAGAAACTCCTGACAAAACTATGAAAGCCAACATTTACCATAATTTGGCAAACTCAAAATTGGCAAATA
This sequence comes from Bacteroidales bacterium, assembly GCA_029932765.1. Taxonomy (GTDB): domain Bacteria; phylum Bacteroidota; class Bacteroidia; order Bacteroidales; family UBA1556; genus UBA6267. Next base: position 41,893 of record JAOZPM010000006.1, read on the forward strand.
AAGATTTAGAAGGAGCAATTGAAGATTATAAAAATGCATTACGCCTAAAACCAGATATGCAGGATACACGATACAATCTACTTTATGCTATAAATGCTAAAGATCAACAGGACAAACAAGAGCAGAAAGACAATAAGGACAAGGATAAGGATAAAGGAGACAAGGACAAGGACAAGGATAAGAACAAGGATAAGAACAAGGATAAGAACAAGGATAAGAACAAGGA
>JAOZPM010000186.1:0-4092 GCA_029932765.1 Bacteroidales bacterium
AAGACATTAAAGATTTAAGACTTGCAATTCCTACATAGTTAGAAGAACAACAAAAAATCGCCAATTTCCTATCATCAATAGATAAGTCCATTGAGAAATTGGGTAATCAAGTAGAGCAGTCTAAGGATTGGAAAAAGGGATTATTGCAAAAGATGTTTGTTTGATGATGGAAAAATACCAAAATAAATATCGAATAAAATCGCATAGAATGCCCAATTGGGATTATTCTAATAATGGAATGTATTATATTACATTAGTAACACAAAATAGGAAATGTAATTTGGGGGAAATTATGAATAATAAAATGATATTATCTGATTTCGGAAAAATCATTGAAACCGAATGGTTGAAATCATTTAAAATACGTGATGAATTGTTCTGTGATGAATATATCATTATGCCCAATCATTTACACGCCATTGTGGTTTTGGAAAAACCAATATTGGATTCGGATGATTTTGTGGATGGTTTTGTGGATGGTTTTGGGAACGGTTTTGGGAACGGTAGATACGCACGGCCGTGCGTATCTACCGCCAACCAATCCAATCCCCAAAAACAACCAAAATTAATACGCGAACCAAAATCAATATCATCATTTATTGGGGGATACAAATCGGTAATAAATTCAAAAATTGATGATTATATTGATGAAAATAAATTGAATATCCCAAAATACAACCGGAATAATCATTTTTTTCAACCAAATTATCACGATCGTATTATTCGTAATACAGGTGAATACGAACGAATTAAAAATTATATTATAAATAATCCATTGAATTGGAATAATGATAAATTAGAAAACCAAAGGAATCAATAAATAGAAACGTGCTGATAGTAAATGATATTATGAAACGAACATGACAAAATTTAATCTTATTTTGACCCACAGGGCAATGATTAAAATTTTGTTATGTGACTACACCTGCCTGCGGTAGGCAGGTATCACCGAATTAATAAATTTTAAACATATGAAAGTTTTTTAAATTATTGATAGTCCCGATTGGGCATAAAAAAAACGTTGATTCGGGTTCAACGTTCAAGACCTTTGCAGATTCCTTACCGAAGGTAAAGAATATTGCAAATATATATTATAGTACGATATGCAAGTAATTGCCTTATTTTAAGTGATTCTAAATAACAGACTAAAGAATATGACCACACAAGCGGAGCAAATATTAGAGAATAAGCTTATTAATCAATTGATTAGATTAGGGTACGCTAAAATTACAATAAAAGATGAGAATGATTTATTGGGCAATTTCAAGCATCAGCTTGAGATTCATAATAAAACTAAATTATCATCACAGGATTTTAAGCAGATACTAAACTACATAAATAAAGGAAGTATATTTGAGCGTGCTAAGGTTTTACGAGATAGAGTGCCTTATACTAATGGAGATGGGGAACATAAAACGGTTGAATTAATTAATCAAATACATTGGTGTCAGAATCAGTTTCAAGTTACCCAACAGGTAACAATGGAGGGGAAGTATAAAAATCGCTACGATGTTACCATATTGATAAATGGTTTGCCATTGGTTCAGATAGAGCTTAAACGTAGAGGCTTGGAGCTTAAAGAAGCCTTTAATCAAACCAATCGTTACGAAAGGCATTCGTATGGTGCAGGCTATGGATTATTTCAGTTTATTCAGATTTTTATAATTAGCAATGGCGTAAATACAAAGTATTATGCCAATAATCCTGTAAAAGCTCGCAGTTTCAAACAAACATTCTATTGGAGCGATGTGGAGAATAAACATATTACCCAACTTTCGAGCTTTGCCGATATATTTTTAGAGCCTTGTCATATCTCCAAAATGATAACAAAATATATTGTTATTCACGAATCCGACAGAATATTAATGGTACTTCGCCCCTATCAATTTTATGCAGTAGAAGCTATAATTGAAAGAGCAAAAACAAGTAGAAAGAATGGTTATATATGGCATACCACTGGTTCGGGTAAAACACTAACTTCATTCAAAACTGCCCAAATACTTACCAATTTGCCAAAAGTGGATAAGGTTGTTTTTGTGGTAGATAGAAGAGATTTGGATTATCAAACCTCCAAAGAGTTTAATGCTTTTAGCAAAAACAGTATTGATAGTACTACTAATACTAAAACTTTGGTAAAACAAATGGTTGCCAATAATAAGCTTATAGTAACCACCATACAAAAACTAAATACTGCAATTGGTAAAACTCGCTATTTGAAACAAATGGAAACTCAAAAAGAAAAGCGTATAGTTTTTATTTTTGATGAGTGCCATCGTTCACAATTTGGCAAAACCCACGAAGAAATAAAGAATTTCTTTATCAATAGTCAGATGTTTGGATTTACAGGAACACCAATATTTGAGCAAAACGCAGGAACTAACGAATTTGGGAAGCGAACAACATCAATGCTTTTTGATAAAATATTGCATAAGTACGTTATTACAGATGCAATTCGTGATGAAAATGTATTGAAATTCTCTATTGAATACATAAGTACCTTCAAAAAGAAAGAGCATATTATTGATATTAATGTTGAAGCCATTGACGAAGCCGAAGTGATGAATGCTCCTGAACGATTGAATAATATTACAGAATACATTATTGCCAATCACAATCGTAAAACCCATAGCAGAGAGTTTACTAGCATATTTGCAGTTTCTAGTGTTGATACATTAATAGAGTATTATAAGCTGTTTCATGCTAAGAAAGAAGAAGGAGAACATAATTTACGATTAGCAACAATATTCTCATATAATGCCAACGAAACCGATAAAGATGCAATGGGATTTACCACTGCTGATTTTGATGATGTAGATTTAAACGAAGTTGCAGAACCAAGAGGTAAATACGAAAGTCAGCACACAAGGGATCAGTTGGAAGAGTTTATTGGTCATTATAATAAGCAGTTCAGTACCAATTATACAACAAAGGATAGCAAGAGCTTTTATAATTATTATAATGATGTTGCCAAACGAGTAAAGCATAAGCAAATTGATGTACTATTGGTTGTAAATATGTTTTTAACAGGTTTCGATAGCAAAACATTGAATACGCTTTATGTAGATAAAAACCTGCGTTATCATGGGTTGATTCAAGCCTATTCACGAACAAATAGGATAATAAACGAATTGAAATCGCAAGGAAATATTGTTTGCTTCCGTAATCTCAAAAATGCTACTGACGAAGCAATTTCGCTATTCTCAAACATAAATGCCAAAGAGGATATAATAATGCAGCCTTATGATGAATATGTTGCTAAATTTAATGAGGCATTTATAGCATTATTACAAATCACTCCTACCGTAGATAGTGTAAACGATTTGCATGATGAAGAAAAGGAACTTGAGTTTATTAAGGCATTCCGAGAGTTAATGCGTTTGAAGAATGTAATGGCAACTTTTACCGAATTCGACTTTGACCACCTATCAATGAATGAGCAAGGTTTTGAGGATTATAAAAGCAAATACCTCGACCTATATGATAAAGCTAGAAGCCATAATCAAAAAGAAAAGGTATCTATATTACAAGATATCGATTTTGAATTGGAGCTAATCCACCGTGATGAGATTAATGTTGCATACATTCTTCGACTACTTGCCAATCTTAAAGATGCAACCCAAGAGCAGCAAGAAGAACAGAAAAAGGCAATTATGGATTTAATTGCCAGCGATACCACAATGCGTAGCAAACGAGAGCTTATCGAAGCCTTTATACAAGAGAATTTACCTCTAATAAATGATTCTGAAAATATACCAGAAGAGTTTGAAAACTATTGGAATAAAGAAAGGCTTTTGGCATTGGAGAAATTAAGCAAAGAGGAAAACTTAGATTCTGATAAGCTACAAGAAGTAATAGGAAACTACCTATTCACAGAAAAGAAACCACTCCGAGACGAGATTATAGGAATAATGCACAAACGCCCAAGCCTAAAAGAAAGAAAAACCATTGCCGAAAGAATTACTGATAAGATTCTGGGCTTTGTGGAGACTTTTATTGAGGGAATTAGTGGGAGGTAGGAGATTATTTAAAGACTAAATTGAAATGATGATTTACGAAATTAAACATAATAGCCAAAACGAAATGCTTTTGCAT
>JAOZPM010000074.1:0-15078 GCA_029932765.1 Bacteroidales bacterium
TAGAAAGTGTAGATATTGTATTTACAAAAGATAAATCATTATGGTCACGTTGTGTTGTAATAGAGGCTGGTGACGACCCTGCAGGTAGTGAAGGTAATGTTGCTAAGATGAGTCTTAGAAAGCATGCTTCTATAGATAAAGATGGCAACTTTGCAACAGGTACTAGTTCAAGTACTAATCCCGAAGATGCTAACTATATTAATGCCGAGAGTATGGGTTGGTTCCCAGGTTATGCAATTAGCCTTGAAACTGGTGAAAGATTAAATATTGCTTATGCTGAGTCTTCATGGTTAGTTGGAGAGAATGGTAACGATATGCAATTCAATCCTTCAAGTGCATTCACTACAAGTATTGGTTCTCCACTTATGGGAGGAAAGCACTTCTTATATATTTTCAGAAATGCTGACAAGAATAACTCATCTCCAGCTTATGATGGCTGCGAATGGTTAAGAACAAGAATGGAGAAACCTATTGGAGTAAACCTTATGCAGAAAGATATTATGTGGGTGAGTATTCCTATGTCGAACGAAGAAGAGTGGTTAAATAATGAAGCTACTGTAAAACTAAGAGTGGATCATTCATACAAGAAAGACGTTTGGAATCGTGCTAGTGGTACTGGCTATAATAATGGTTACCCAGCATATTCTTTCAACACAAATAATATTGCAGCAAAAATTGGTCATAATGAAACAGCAGTTTCAGCTTTAGATTTAATAAGAGTTGTTCCAAATCCTTATTATGCTTATTCAGCTTACGAGTCGGATCAGCTTGATAATAGAGTTAGAATAACTAATCTGCCTGAGCGTTGTACAATTAAGATTTTTGCTACCAATGGTACTTTAGTTCGTACTTATAGTAAGGACGAAACAAATACATGGATCGATTGGGATCTTAAGAATCAAGCTAATATTCCTATTGCTAGTGGTGTTTATTATATCCACGTTAATGCACCGGGTATTGGTGAGAAAATAATAAAATGGTTTGGTGTATTACGTCCGATTGACTTAAATGCATTTTAATAAGATTATATCATAAACATAGTATATGAAAACAAACATATAAAAGGCTAATCATAAATTGGTTTTTTATATGTAAGTTTTCTTAAAACAGTTCCGAAATTACTGGAATAATTAAAATTTATGCAAATGAATAAAATTTACAAATTATTAATTTTAAGCCTAGTATTTACACTAGTATTTGGTGAGGCTTATGCAGGAAATAAAGATAGAGCTGGAGAGGCAGGCGCATCTCAGTTATTAATAAATCCGTGGGCAAGAAGTAATGGTTTAGCTCGTGCTAACTCATCATACGTAATGGGAATTGAATCTCAATTTCTTAATGTAGCAGGTTTAGCTCATACGCATAGTACTGAGGTTATTTTCTCTAATACTACTTGGTTAAAAGGTACTGGAACTAATATAGCATCATTTGGTATAGCCCAGAAACTTGGAGAAAATGGTGGTGTAATTGGATTATCTGTTATGTCAATATCATATGGCGAAATGGAAATTACAACAGTTGATCAGCCAGAAGGCGGTATTGGCACTTTTGCTCCAACGGCAAGTAATATTAATTTATCGTATGCTAAAGCATTCTCGAATAGTATATATGGTGGTATTAATATTAAGATGATAAGTCAATCTACTTCTGATACTAAAGCTTCTACTATAGCTATTGATGCTGGTATTCAGTATGTAACTGGTAAAGATGAGCAAATTAAGTTTGGTGTAGCTCTTAAGAATGTAGGTCAGAATATGCAATACTCAGGTGATGGTCTTTCTTTTAGAGGTTTTGTTCCTGGTCAAAGCAATGCAATGACAGTGGAGCAGCGTTCTGCAGGATTTGAACTTCCTACGCTTATCCGAATTGGTGGTAGCTACGATTTTGAACTAAATGAAACAATGCATTTAATTCCTTCATATAACTTTACATCAAATTCTTTTACTAACGATATTCATAGTCTAGGAATTCACTTTAAGTGGGGACAATTTCTTGAGCTAAGAGCTGGTTATGGTTATGAGAATGGAATTCTTGATGACCAAACTAGAGCAACAGCTTCTACAGGATTTGCTGCTGGTCTTTCTATTGGTGCTCCATTCAAAAAAGGTAAAGAAGGTGGTTTTAGCATTGATTATGCTTACCAATCATCAAATCCATTTGCTGGATCTCATAGCGTAGGTATAAGAGTTCACCTATAAATTACCCTTTTAGAATAAAACGTAAGATAGAATTAAAATTTTGCGTATTTTTGCAAACAGATAATCAGAAGCTCGAAAGGCCTTCTGATTTTTTGATAATGTATAGTTAGCAAGCCCTTACCTTTAAGGTTTATTAAAAAATAAACCCATTCCTGAGGTAATAATAGGGCTACAGCAATTTAACAGTTAAATATAACAAGGATGTAATAAGGCAAAGGCTTTATTCGTTGTTATAATTGAGATTAATAAAAATAATAGAATATGTCAGAAATACAATATTTCTCAGAAGAGGGTTTAAATAAGTTAAGGGCAGAAGTAAACCAACTTGTATCAGTTGATCGCCCTGCAATATCAGCGGCAATTGGTGAAGCAAGAGATAAGGGAGACCTTTCAGAAAATGCAGAATACGATGCAGCAAAAGAAGCACAAGGATTATTGGAGCTAAAAATATCGAAGCTACAAACACTACTTCAGAATGCTCGATTAATTGACGAAAGTAAAATAGACACTACTAAGGTGCTTTTATTAACGAAAGTTACCATTAAGAATACTGCCAATGGCAAAGAGATGCTATATATGCTAGTTCCTGAAAAGGAATCGGATATAAAGAATGGAAAACTTTCCGTTTCTTCTCCTATTGCTAAGGGATTATTGGGGAAATCTGTTGGAGATCTAGCTGAAATTCAGGTTCCTAGAGGTGTTATGACTTTCGAAATTGTTAAAATAGATAGATAATTTATTATGGCTACAATATTTTCAAAAATTATTGATGGAGAAATTCCTTCATATAAAATTGCAGAGAATGACGATTTTTTTGCCTTTATGGATATTAATCCATTAGCTAAAGGTCATACTCTAGTTATTCCTAAAAAAGAAGTTGATTATATCTTAGATTTAGATGATGATACAACTGCTGAACTATGGAAGTTTGCTAAAAAAATTGGCAAGGCTGTAGAAAGTATTGTTCCATGTAAAAAAATTGGATTTACTGTAATAGGTCTAGAAGTACCACATACTCATATTCATGTCATTCCTATAAATACTATATATGATATGGATTTTAAGCAGCCAAAGCTAAAGCTTGAGCAGGAAGAGTTTATTGACTTAGCAAGCAGAATATCAACTGCATTTGATGAGCTTTAGTATTATAGAATAAGAGATTTTAATATCCCATAATATGTATTTATTATGGGATTTTTTATTTTATTAATATTGGTTTATATTGCTATGATACATCAAAAAAAGACCTAACACATCCTACATTTCATCTTTCCATTCTTTCTTATGGAAGAGTGCTGCAAAACTAATAATTACAATATAGAAAGGGTATATAGTTTCGAATATAAATATATACTTTAGTAAAGGTCTTTTACTAAAAAATATTGATGACATCTTAAGGATTTGAAAGTCTATTATTGTTTTAAATAAAAGAATAATTACTAGAACGTATAAGTATTTAATACTTAGAAATGAAAGAATAAGTAAAGCTATTGTAGTCATGTTAAATCCAAGTATAACCAATGCCGTAATACTTGTAGCATTTATAGAGTATCCCTTTGCCTTTGAGGCCCAGCGTAGTCTTTGATTCACCCACGAATTTAAACTTAGAGGTGCTTCTGTAGTAACTATTGAATCCTCTGATTTTAAAAACCCTACATACTTTCGTCCGTAGTTTTTAATCACATAATTAAGTAAAAAAACATCATCACCAGAAGCAATATCACTATTGTAAACATGCTCAGCTTTTAAAGCAACTTTAGTTTCAAATACCATATTTGCAGCATTGGCCATTATCGGTAGCCCAACTCCTATTGCTCCTGCCCCACTCGCAACCAGGCTCATAAATTCAAATTCCATAAACCTGCCCCAAAATTTGCCTTTAGAAACAAAAGCAACTGGCCCTGAGATAAACTTTAGATCTCGTTTTTGTAATTCTATATCATAGTTCTTAAGAAGTAATGGTGGAATTCTACAATCTCCATCTAATGATAAAACATAATCATGCTCTGCTTCATTTATACCTTTCCATACCGCTTCTTTCTTTCCCCCGGCACTATTATATAATACCATTTTGGAGTCGTTCTGAAATATATAATCGCGGATAATAATTGCTGTATCGTCTATGGATTCATTATTTACCAATAGTATTTCAAATTTATCTTTTGGATAGTCTATTTTTTCCAAATCCGATAGTAGATTTATTATATTATCTTCTTCGTTATAGAATGCTATGATAATACTAAACTGAGTATTAGGTTTATAATCAGAATGAATAAGCGTAGGTTTTATTCTCCGCCAACCATAAGTAAAAGCAATAATTACAATAGCATAAATAATTGCAATAATAATAACTACTAATAGAATTTGATTAATCATTCTTAGTATTTTTTTTGAAAAACTTAAGATCCCTAATAAAAAATAACCCTATAATGGCAGGCAATACAATATTAATAAACCAAATTATAGAAGATGCTGCAAAAACTTGATTCTGATAATCTACATCAAAGCCATAATATAAACCAAAAACAAAGATAGCAACAGAGCCTCTAATACCTATTTCTAATAATGCTATACTTGGCCTGATAGAATTTATTAAAAATGTAGAAGTAACCAGTGCCATTCCTTCAAATATACCTAAATCGGTAAAACCAACAGCTCTTAGGATAAGATAGTATTGTAAAGTATATACAAGGTATCGTATTAGGCTAATATTTAGAACTATAGAAAGCTTATTAAATTTAAACTGCTTAAAAATATTAACGATAATATGAATTCTTCGCCATTTTTTAGGAACTATATTTGTAAGAAGAGAAATTTTATAATACAGAATAATAATAATAACTAAGACTATAAAGAATACTATTTCGAAGTATAAAAGTATATCTGCCGATAGATAGCCTAACGCTATAAGTTTTGGGGCAAAAAGTCCAAAGAATGCAAATCCTCCAACCACAAGAGTAACAATATTCTGCGCATAACTACCAATAAGAGTAATTAGTACTCCATGCCAAAAACCAGTTTTATTAAGCACAAATACTCTTGCCAAATAATCGCCTGTACGATTAGGGCTAACTGCACTAATGGTAGTTCCGCTAAATATTGCTCGTAGAGCAGTAGAAAAAGATATTTCTTCGGTATCTTTAAGCAAATATTTCCACTTATAGGCTTCAATAGACCAATTTAATGGCATTGCAAGTACGGTTATTATAAATAATACAATGGAGTAATTATTATCAAAAATATTAATAAAGCTATTCCATAACTCCATAATATCCTGTTTAATAAATAATTGATTTATCAGAAAGCTAATAGAAACTATTATTATTACAATTTTTATAATAGTATTGTATGTTTTATATATATTTGTTGACATTGGTAATAATTAGTAATAAATCTTAAGTTTTGCGTAAAGACCGAATAATATTAGGAATTGATCCCGGAACCACTGTTATGGGTTATGGACTAATCCACCAAAAAGGCGATAAAATTGAACTTATTGCCCTTGGAGTGGTAAAATTAAACAAACTTAGCACCCCTTCACAAAAATTAAAAAAGATTTTTCAAAAAACTTTAGCTATTATCGATGAGTATAAACCAAATGAATTGGCAATTGAAGCACAGTTTTTTGGCAAGAATGTACAATCAATGCTTAAACTAGGAAGAGCACAAGGAGTTGCAATAGCAGCAGCTTTGCATAGAGAAATGGATTATACAGAATATGAACCAAAAAAAATAAAAAAAGCTATTACTGGAAATGGCAACGCGTCTAAAGAGCAAGTAGCCGCTATGCTGAAAAGTATTATTGGATTAAAGAAAGTGCCTGATTTGCTTGATGCAACTGATGGATTGGCAACTGCAGTTTGCCATGCATATCAAAGGAATCCCATAGGAGATAAAAAATCTTATGGAAGTTGGGGAGCATTTATTTCTGACAATCCTGGGAGAGTTAAAAAGTAGGGTTTATTCAGTTTGCAGTCTTCAGTTTGCAGTATTCAGCAATATTTTTTGAGCTAAAACACTGGCCATTCTTTCATTACTTTGATGAGTCCAGCCAGCAATATGTGGGCTTAGAATAACTTTATCAGATTTCTTAAGAAAATCAAACACTACTTTATCTTCATTATTCATAACAGCTTCAAAACTCATTCCCTCATATTCAATAACATCGAGGCAAGCTCCATTTATTTTTCCACTATTTAAACACTCCACCAAATCAGGAGTATTAACCACTTGTCCTCTTGATGTATTTATCAAAGTAATCTCTTTTTTAAATGATTTTAGAAATTCTTTATTTACCATATGAAAGGTGTCATCTTGCAAAGGCGTATGCAGACTAAGGATATCCGCATTATTAAACACTTCTTGCAAACTAACTTCCTCTACAAACTCATTTCCATAGTTCTTTTTATATTTATCGTATGCAATTACTTTTGCTCCAAAGCCGCTAATTTTTTCGGCAAAGGCACTTCCCATATTTCCATAACCTATAATTGCTACTGTTTTCCCTTGTATTTCTTCTCCACGGTTAGCTTCACGTTTCCATATTCCTTTGCGAACCTCCTTATCAGCTCTATTAAGGTTATTAAACAACGAAAGCAACATACCTACACTTTGCTCACCTACTGCAGAGCGATTGCCTTCAGGAGCGTTATAAAGAACAATATTATGTTCTGTAGCATAATCGGCATCAATGCCTTCCATTCCAGCACCAAGTCGTCCAATAAACTTTAATTTAGTGCCTGCATCTATTACTTCTTTATCAACCTTCAATGCACTGCGCACTATTAAGCCATCATACTTAGGCAGAATAGACAAAACCTCATCTCTGCTCAATTGCATAAGGGAATCTACAGAATGGCCTTTACCACGCAATAAGTCCTCCAACACCTTATGCACCTCATGTATTATAAGAATTCTCATTACAAAACTTTAGAACAAAGATAAAAAAAAGGGGCTAAAAGCCCCTAATATATTTTTTGATAATTTTTAATTTAGTATTCCATAGTAACACCAACAAACCATTGCATATAAGTTATGCCCTGATCAAAACCAAAGGTCGTATTTTTAAATGACACCAAATTATAACGAACACCAGTATTAATACCAATATCACTTCCTGCACCAAACGGTATAAATACTCCTAATTCAGGAGCCACCATAAATTGCCATGATCGGTCTTCAATATAAAATCTTCCTAATTGTGTACTTAATGTTTGCCATGTTGGTCCCAAATTTACACCAATATAAGGTCTAATTACACCATTTTTAAGTGGATAATAATGAACATTCATTCCAATATTAAAATTATAATAAGTGTTTGTTCCAACACCTGTAACAGTTGTACTTTCATCTACTTGATATGTTTTACGTTCAAATTTCTCGTAGAAACCTGTCCAGCTCATATAACCACCAACAGTAAAATTATCATTAATAAACTTTCTTCCATCGATAGAAAAACCACGATACGAATTCGTATTAATATAAGAGTTCATTTGGCCTACTGACCAACCTAGGTTATAATTGATATTAAAATATCCATCAGGAAGCAAGAAATTATCATCATCAAAACTAGGCGCAGCAATAGTTTTCGTTGCATTTGTATTATTCTTGGTTGGCACACCATCTGCAAACGAAACCGAAGCAAACATTACCATTGCGAATATAAATATTATAGTTCTTTTCATTATTCTTATCTTAATTATGTTTTAAATAAGGTGAATTCTCAAAAGCTTCATCAATACCATTGATTACTCTTTCAACATTATTATCTCCTGATTGGTATCCATCAATAAATGCAGACCATACATAATGCATAGCTGGAGCATCAGGATCAGATGGAGAATAACTTGGCCCTTGATTTAAGAATCTAAGCATATCTCTTACTTTTTGACCATCAGCCATCTCAAGCATCAAATTACCAGTTTTATAAGTATAAGAATAACCATATCCATACCAAGGATAATATCCACCATAGTAACCACCATAGTATGCATCACTAGAATTAGATTTAGCTCCTTTATAGTAGCCATAACCCCATCCCCAGCCACCCCAATAACCTGGGTAGCCATACCAATATCCTGGATAATAAGAATAACCAGTTTCTTCATTTAGTGTCATTGTTGCATTCACAGCAAAATCTGCACTATCAGTGTTTGTTTTCATTGAATCAAGTAATGTATATCCCAAATCTAAATAATGTTGAGTAACACTCTTTATTACTGCTACAGATGCTCCATTACGTCCATAAAATGCTATCCAATTGTCATCACCTCTTTTAATATAGTCACTTATAATACCAACAGAATCAGTAATATAAAAAGTTTTATATGTACTAAAATCAAATTCCACATCATAATGCGTAATTGTTAAGTCATAATCCTCAGTATAAAAACTCTCTTCTTTATAACAAGAACTCGTTATTAAAACCATAGCCAATAGACTTAGAAATAGTTTAGTTGTTTTGTTCATCATAGTTAATGTTTGTTTATTATCAAAGGAACCTACATTATCAGCTACCTTGGTGTTGTATTAAATAATATTGCGTGCAAAAATAATCTTTTATTTCAATAATCAGCATTTAATTAAAGTATTTCACACCAAATTTAGTTATTCTTTCTTAAAAAAGCTGAAATTAACACCTCCATATTTCCTTCTCTCCTTAAAAAACTCATTCTTACTCAAATTTGTATCTCTTGAATGTTCCATAATCAACACCCCTTCTTCATCGAGCAAATCACGAGAAAATACCAAATCTATAACTTCATCATAGTTGGGCATATCATAGGGCGGGTCAGCAAAAATAATATGATATTTACTTTTTACTGATTTAAGAAAACTAAAGCAATCGGATTGAATAACCTGTAGATTATCCAACTCAAATTTTTCCTTTGTTTCTTTTATAAAATTAATGCATTTACTATTTTGTTCTACAGATGTAACAGTATCACTTTCGCGAGAGCAAAATTCGTAGGATATATTTCCTGTGCCTGAGAATAAATCAAGAACGTTTAGGTCTTCTATATAGTATGTGTTTTGTAAAATATTGAAAAGTGCTTCCTTTGCCTTATCAGTGGTTGGGCGCACAGGGAGGTTTGTTGGCGTATTTATTCGCCTAGATTTCAATGTGCCGCTAATTATTCGCAATTATAGTATTGGTTTTTAATGAATAAAATACTTTTTCATTCTCATTATTAGCATTATTATTAAACTCCTCTATATTAGAGAAAAACATTTTCAATTGAGTGGCAATTTTGGAATCCAACAAAAGATCCTCACATAATACTAGTCTCGTTTTATCAATATCAAAGTGCTGTTGTTTTACAAAACTCAACAATAGAAACATAAACTCGTCAATTGTTTTATATGCAAAATTGTTATGAGCCAGAAGCTTACTATCATTATAAGCAATTACCTCAAAGTTATTAGTTCTTACTTTGAGTGATATATAGGAGTTGTTCTTCTTTGCCAATAAAACACTATCGATAAACATTGCTGAAGAATGAAGCACTCTAGCATTTACGAAATACTTAGAAATAATAGTATTCAAGATTTTATGTACGCCAAAAATCAAAACAGCATCTTCTGCTTTAAGTTCTTGAGAGAAAGCCATAAACTCATTATTCCCCAAATATTGGCTTAATAAATCTTGCTTATTAAAATCCTTGAAAAACTCTTTGGGAATAATAGTAGAGTGAACACTCTCAATAAAAACATCTACACTTTTATAATTAAAGACAACAAAACTATTATCCTTTAATATTTGTTCAAAATTGGTAGAACAGTCTTCCCAATTGCTCTCTTGCCATTGATAATTCAATGCAACAATAGTTTCTTCGCCTTGCAATATAAGCAAAGAAAGTCCATCAAGTTTTACATTAATGGACATTCTATACTTTAAAGCATCTACCGCAGTGATACTTTTATTCTCTATTTTATGTATTTGTTTTATCAACACTACTTACCAGTTACCGTCAGTAGAAGGCTCAGTAAGCGAACCTAGTTTCAAACCAGGAAATTTATCTTCTTCCTTCATAATAAGGATATCGTTATGAAGTAGCTCTTGAGCTTTAATTTCTGCTAAGTAATCTGCTTTATAACATTTTACTTCAAAAACAGGCACATCAAAATTAGCTCTTACCACAGTTCCCGAATTTAGCTCAAATTTCTTTTTACCATGAGTAAAAGGAACAAATGCTAATTCATCAACATTAAAATCTACCATATCCTTAAGAAGCGTGTCCTTAATAGCAATTCGTGTAGTATCACGAGAAATAATACCCATTTCCAAAGCAACCTCCTCCGTAAGAGTATCAGGTACAGTACCAATTTTCTTTACTTGAGGCATACTATCATTGTGATAGAAATCTATCAGTGTATCGAAACTACTAATATATGTACCATAAACTTTTTTATACTCAATCTCTAAAGTTTTAATGTACCCAAGTTTACTTTTAATCACTTTTTCACGAATGTCAGTAGATTTTTTATACTCTACTGGCTCCATAATACTTTCAAAAACTTTATAGCCTAGAAAAAAAACTATGGCTACCATTACTAACTGTATTGCTAACTTCTTCATAATATAATATTTACTTTCCTTAGTTTTAAAATCGATTGCAAATTTACGAAACAATTTGACATCCTTGATTATTATTTATTGCCATTTAATTGAGAATACCACAAATCTCTATTTTTACTTTAATATAAAGGTATTCAAAAGCTTAAGCTTCACCACAAAACATTACTTCTTGCTTTTACCCGCAACAATAATTACAAACTCGCCACGAATTTTACCTTTATCAAAATATTCTATCAGTTCTTTCAGACTACCTCGTTTTGTTTCTTCAAACATTTTACTAATCTCACGACTTATGGATGCTTGACGATCTTCTTCAAGAAATTCGGCCAACTGCTTAAGAGTTTTAATAAGGCGATGAGGCGATTCGTAGAGAATGAAACTATGCTCATGCTCCGCCATTTTCAGAATCCTGCCTTGACGACCTTTTTTATGTGGCAGAAAGCCTTCAAAGATAAACTTCTCATTAGGCAAGCCACTATTTACAAGAGCTGGCACAAAAGCTGTAGCTCCTGGCAAGCATTCCACATCAACATTATTTTTAATGGCCTCGCGTACCAACAGAAAACCTGGGTCAGAAATAGCTGGAGTTCCGGCATCAGAAATTAATGCTACACTTTCGGCATTCTGTAATGCTTCCATTATTGCAGGCATAGCCGAATGTTCGTTATGCATATGATAAGCTCGCAAAGGCGTATCTATTTCGTAATGATTAAAGAATTTTCGCGATGTGCGAGTGTCTTCTGCCAATACATAATCAACTTCCTTGAGAATACGTAATGCCCGTAAGGTTACATCTTCTAAATTTCCTATGGGTGTAGGAATAATATATAATTTCGACATATTTTGTCTATAATTTTGCTAATACTAAAATTGTATTTGCCATTTTATTTAATACTCAATAATATAATCTCTAATTAAGCTGAAAACCTCTGGATATTTAGTCAAAGGCAACTTATCTGCTGTATCATAAATATTATGGTATTCCTTATACTCATCGCCAATGGTATAAATAAATACTGAAGGCACACCTATTTTATAAAAATAGCAATGATCGCTATTGCAACTCTCTCCTCTACTATTTACTGCTTTTAGATATTTATGCTTTGTATTTATTTTTCTTAGCTTTTCCAATTCCTTTTTATAAACAGAACCATTTACAACCTTAATACCATCGCTGCCAGTACCCACCATATCAAGGTTTACTAACATCTTTATTTTTTTAAGATTAAAAAGAGGATTACGAACATAATATTTTGAACCTAATAAACCAACCTCCTCCCCTGAGAAAGCAATAAACAGTATACTATAATCTGGCTGATTTAATGAATCAGAAAAATATCTCGCTAAATCCATCATCATAGCAGTGCCACTTGCATTATCATTTGCGCCTGGGAAGTACACATCTTGGCCCATTTTACCCATATGGTCGTAATGAGCTGTAATTACTATAAATGAGTCTAAATACACCTTGCCTTTTACATAGCCCAACACATTATTAGTAGTATATTCATTATGAAACTTGCTCCTAAATGATAGCTTTATTGACTTAGTATTTCTATTTAATAAAGAATCTAACATATCTATTATTACGTATTTATTGGGATTTTGAGCCCCTTTAAAATCCCAATATCCTATATCATTATCATGAAGAAAAATTAGCCCTCCAATATGAGTTTTAAAATTATACCTAAAGGCACTTTTAGAACTTTCAAATACTAGTATTATATTAGAAAGATTAAGCATTAACAGATTCTGCATATAATCCTTATTTGTATTGAAAAGGCTATCGTTAATAAATTTAAGATCATAGGTGCCATTCATACTTTGCGAAGCATTAGAAATATAATAATCTACTCCCGGCACCAAAGTGTCATCGGATATAATAAAATGATTAACATGTGTAATTGTATTTATCTTCATATTAAAAGGCTGAAGATAATCTTTTGTTAAGGCACTAAGTCCAAAGTCAGCAAATTTTGAAGAAATATAATTAGCCGCAATTCTATCACCTTTGTCAACATATCCTCTACCTGCAAACTCTGGGCTACAAAGCTTACGAATGGTTTCTCTTGCAAAAGTTGTGTCCTGAGAGAATGAATTTACTGAGCTTATGGAGAAGAAAAATAATGCTGATATAAATATTAAAATATTATTGTTTCGCATATAATGGGGCTCTAATTTAACATGAAATTGAAATGACAGCTATAGTATAAACTAACTATGACCATTGAAACTTGCAATAGTCATTAATTATACAAATATACAATAATTTACAATTCATAAATCTGTCTAACAATAAAAATTACTAATATCATAAGTGCTGAATATATAACAAAAATAGTGTATTCAAATTTACATAGTAGATGTAAGCAAAAACTTAGTATTTTCGCATAAGTAATAATCTTTAATAAAATAGATGTACGCAATTATCACCAAGCTTCGGGGACTATTATTTGATTCGGGAATTATTAAATCCTCAGAATTTGATATTCCAATTATTAATGTTGGCAATTTGGCAGTTGGAGGCAGTGGCAAAACTCCACATATTGAATACCTAATAGAGCTATTACACAATGATTATAATATTGCTACACTAAGTAGAGGCTATGGTAGGCGCACTAAGGGCTTCAGAGAAGTTGAGATTAATTCTACAGCTCAAGAAAGCGGCGATGAACCATTACAGATTAAACTTAAGTATCCTAAAATAAAGGTATTTGTTGGAGAAGACAGGGTTGAGGCTGTTACTAAACTCCTATTTGCTGAGCCCAATATTGATGTTATACTACTTGATGATGCTTATCAGCATAGGGCAATAAAAGCCGGACTAAACATTCTACTTACCGATTATAAGAAAATATTTACCCGCGATAAATCCATGCCTATGGGTAGGCTGCGCGAATGCCCTGATGCAGCCAGCAGGTCAGATTTGGTAATAGTGAGCAAATGCCCAAAGCTTATTTCTAATTCAGAAAAAGAAGAGTTATCAAAAGAAATTAGCAATCATACTAATTCTCCAATATTATTTTCTACGGTAGAGTATAAGGATTTTATACCATCAAATAAAGAACACGATATTAATAGAAAAATAGATAATATTCTGATAATTAGTGGTATTGCAAATCCAAAACCAATGCTAGAATATATATCAAATAAATTTTCAGCTTCTATAATAGAGCATTTAGAATTTCGCGATCATTATAATTTTACAATTAAAGATATACAGTCATTTATTGAAAAATTTAATACTTTTGCAGGCTCTAATAATTTAATAGTTATTAGCGAGAAAGATTCTGTACGCCTTAAAAATATATCTAAAGGCACAGCATTTAAAAGTCTTCCAATTTTTGTCCTCCCAATTGGAATTTCGTTTATTGGAGGCAATAAAGAGTTTAATACAATAATAACTGATTATGTACGAGAAAATTCAAGAAACTACAGCATACCTAAAGACTAGAATAAAAACACAGCCAGAAATAGGAATAATACTAGGCTCTGGACTAGGAAATTTAGGAAATCAAATAGAGGTAGAAGTAGCAATCCCTTATGGCGAAATCCCTAACTTCCCTGTGTCAACAGTAAAAGGGCATAGCGGACAACTTATATTTGGTAAGCTTGGAGGAAAGAATGTTATTGCACTACAAGGAAGATTTCATTATTACGAAGGTTATAGTATGCAAGAGGTAACTTTCCCTGTGCGTATAATGCAAGCCTTTAAAGTTGAACTTCTTATAATCTCTAATGCTGCTGGCGGAATGAATCCTGATTTTAAGGTTGGCGATATAATGCTTATCAACGATCATATAAATATGTTTCCCGATAGCCCTCTAATGGGACCTAATGATGATAGACTGGGCGTTCGTTTTCCTGATATGAGCGAAGTTTATAGCAAAGAGCTTATTATAAAGGCTCATAAAATTGCTAAGGCAAATAATATTTTTCTACATGAAGGTGTTTATGCTGGCACTTCAGGGCCAACTTTTGAAACCCCTGCCGAATATAAATATTTTAGAGCTGCAGGTGGCGATACAGTAGGAATGAGCACTGTGCCAGAGGCAATAGTTGCTCGCCATGCAGGTATTCCATGCTTTGGCACTTCTATAGTTACCGATTTGGGTATTGCCAATCAGGTAGAAAAAGTATCGCATGATGAAGTGCTTATTGCTGCTAAAGCTGCTGAGCCTAAACTTACTACTATTATTACAGAATTGCTTAAGAGCTTGTAAAAAGGGCTTTTATGAATAAGTATTTATTATCTCTTATGGTGTATATTTAATGGCTTGCTATTATATTTACTCGTTGTGT
>JAOZPM010000075.1:0-15051 GCA_029932765.1 Bacteroidales bacterium
GTCTTTTTACTTGTTCGGTGACTTGTTCGGTGACTTGTTCGGTGACTTGTTCGGTTGTTTTGTAAACAGGAGAACTAGCAGGAAATATCATTCTAATATAACTATCGCCAAATACAAAGCTGTCTCTTGAGTACGATTCAAGAATTCTAGGTACACCGGACCCTAATTGCTCAACCATATCTAGGTCTCTGTATATTCGCATTATTTCTTTGTTTCTAGGTAGTGATAAGCCGCTAAAGAAATCATCTTTAGTCATCCCGTCAAATAAGCTACCATAAGAGGTAATCTCAACTCTATCAGGAAATATTTCGAATTTTGGAGGTATTTCTCTTGAATAATCATTGTGAATTATCGCATTAATAATAGCTTCACGAAGAGCTATCTCGTTCCAAAGACTGATATTAATACGTTCTTTTGAAGTTATTGTACTTGTGACTCTATTTTCAATTTCAAATTTATTCAAAACTGATTTTGTTGCTTTAATTAAAGAACAATAACCATATTCTTTTGTTTCTAGTAAATCCACACGGTTCATGCTTGAATACTTAGCAACCTTGATTGAGTTGCTATTTTCATCTGCCATTAAATATGCTACATAATTAAATGCCCCATCCAATGCTAGCAATTCTAGATTATTGACGAAATTATCATTCAGTTTTAAGTTTTTGGCCTCGTAGTATATCTTCAATTGTTCAAAAGTCAAATCTTGACGATTTGATACAATCTTACCAATGGAATTTCTAGTTCGTTTTGAGAATAGATCTTCAATCATTGAAATAGTCATTGGCTCTGCTGCTGATCCTATGCGCAAAAAGCATCCTCGCTCTGTCATGCCTTGCTTTCTCAAATAATAAGGTTTCTCCGAGCCGCTTGCAATAATTATTTTAATAATATCCTTTCCGTCATGAACCTCATTAATCACTTCAAATAGACCTAAACATGAAGGTTTAATATTATGCTTTAATCTGTCTTTTATTTTCAACTGAAGAGCATCAGAATCTTCAATACCAATTGTTGAACCTTTATCGTCAACACCAATATAGATAATGCCACCTCCCTTTGAATTAATAAAAGCAATAACTTCTTTCTCTAAATTATCTGTTAATTGAAGCTTATACTCTATTCGATTTGATTCTGTCATGATTTATTATTAAAAAGTAAAGGTAATATGATTTTGGTTTCAAAATTACTAAATTATTTATTCCTCCATTTTTTAATAATCAACAAATCCTCAATCAAAAACCCGCCTGCCGGCAAGGTAGGGTTCGATTCTTTTCCTGTTAGGTGTACAATTTATAAAAGCACTACTCGGCTCGAGTAGTGCTTTTTTTTGGTTAAGTTGTCTAGCCCTAAAATACGGTGACGATTTTGTAGTCAGTTTGCATCCTAAATTTAATTTTTGTTTAAGATGCAATATTAAAAAACAATCCCTAAACTCCCCCTAGTTTTTGTGTTGATCCCATTTTATTCCACAACCACTTTATAAGTTGCATGGCAGGCTACGCAGTTATTAGTCAAAGCAGCCATTTGCTTAACAGTTGTTTGAGGATTATAATTAGTTTTGGCACTATCGGCAATCGCCTGAAATAAATGATGCCCTTGAAACCCCATTTGCTTACATGCTAATGGAGATAATTTCAATAAACGAGCTGGCGTTTCATCAATAGATGCTTGCCCTTGACGAGATGCAGCCTCATAAATTTTCTCAGGATTATTCTCTGCAATTCCTTGCTGAATCTCAGCCATAATTACCAAATAATCACGCATTTCGCTCATCACTAATTCGCGTAAATCAGGCGCATACTTAACAGTTGTTCGTGTATCATTTGGTAGTTTCACTAATTCTGTCCCTGTAAATAATAACACATATGTTAAAATTAAGGTAGTTGCCAAAAGTACTACATTGCTTGCAATTAATATTTTCTTCATTTTATATTATTTTTAATTTCAATAAAAAAATTATGATGATGCAAAAATAAATTATTAATACTTGCTGCAAATACCAACATATTGGGATATTGGGATATTTACATAGTTATTCTAAATTTCCATTTACTAATTGAACTTAGGAATTTAAGTAAGCTAGAAAAGGCATTAATTATTCAAGCTGATTTTAATAACGACGTGGGTTTGGCTACTCCACTTATCGAGGCATTGAATTATTCCTAATATAAGGCGTGTATTGATCTACTTCTACTAAAGAGAACCAAAATCCTCTTAACAAATCATCCTTTTAATATTTAATGGCTTATAACTAAGCGTTCAATATGTGTATGTTTATTATTCTGAATACTGATAATATATACTCCATTCGCCAAATACGATATATCTATATGCTCATTATTCTTACTATTATTGCTTAATATAAGTTTCCCCTGAATTGAATAAATGCTGTAATTAAATGAGGTATTATAAGTATTTTCAATTTTAAAGAAATCATTGGCAGGATTAGGAAATATACTGATATTATTATCATGAGATATAGGATTATCCATATCGCTAATCAGCTTATCAATATTATATATATATATCAAACCTTTGTTTTTAATGGACTTTTCGCCGCCAGTACTAACCATCAGATTATCGTTAAAAACAAAAATATTATTCCCAAAATAAATACTTGATTGAGGGGCAAAATAAGTTGTATCTTTTTCCCATACGCCACTTTCATAAGTTAGCATTTCAATATTACCATCATCTTTAAGGTTTTCGTCATGGCGAGGAGATGTAATAAAAACAATACTATCTTTTATAGCAACCTTAGACCCGAACAAATCGTGGCCCCCAACATTAGAAGAAATTATAGGATTAGGATTTAACTGCCAAGTATTATTATAAGTAGCAATATATGCCGCTCCAGCAAAAAAATAATCTTCGCTAGATGCATTTACAGTAGTATGAGGTGCTCCTATTACTAAAGTATTATTTTCGACTGCAATACTTACTCCAAAGTTGGAACTAGCATTACTTACATTCTCCCTAAAAAAGGTATCTAATTGCCAAGTCTGGTTTTGGTTTTTATAAACAAAAACTCCTCCATTAATTTGTGAATTGCTAGTTGCTGGAGCTCCTATAAACAAGAAATCAGAATTTAAGCAAATACTTTTGCCAAATTCAAAATCTACATCAAAAGGAGAATGGATTTTCTGAGATAAAACATACTGCCCAGCTTGCTTTTTGTAAACAAAAACACAACCCGAATCTAAGTTCGGAGCACCTACATAAAGATAATCTCCTAATAACTGAATGGAGGCCCCAAAATTCATATTCTTTTGACTTGAGTCGGCATAAATATCCTGAGAATGGATCCAACTACTACCCTGCTGAGTGTATATGGAAACAGCACCCGCCATAAAACCCTTAGTATCATTTCCTAGTTCGCTAACTGCTAAATAATCGCCATCCATACTAAGCTTATAGCCAAAAAGTTGGTATGGCTTTTTATTCACCGCACTTATATTCTGAACAAAATCCCAATTAGCTCCGTTCTTTTCATAAATATAAACACTCCCATTACCATAGTCATCAATACTATCGCGAGGATCGGACACGCAGCAATAATTTCCAGAACCTGAAATATCCCATCCAAAATGATTTTGATGCCCAATGGATAAATTACTAAGTGTATAACCCTGCCCTCTTGCTGACAAGCCTATGATTAGAGCTAAAACTATACTGAAAAATATTATCTTGTTTTTCATAATTATTACATATTTTTATTACTTATTTAGAATAATTAAATACCTAATCTTCCTCCTTAATTCTTACATTTACGGTATTGGGTACTCCTGTATAATGTATTAGATCTCCTCTTTTAAATAAAGAAGTAGAATCCACTTTATAATCTGATGGCATATAAAACTCTATACGATATAAACCTGTATCTAATAAAGCATCGTGATGGCGATGTACATCAAAATAAAAATTACCCATAGAATCGGTATAACAACTAGGCTCTGCATAATCTAATTTAAATGCATTTGAATCATTAGCACTTATAGAATCATTATAAGGAATTATTCGGTTTAAATCCAACTTCCCATTTCTATTCAAATCCAAGAAGACAAGATTATCACTTACGCCTTTCATTGCAGTATCTACATTTACAAAAGTTCCTGTAATATTTGGATTTACAATAATACCACTAGAGTATTCAGTATAATGCGGAATGCTAATACTATCGCGGAGCACTGCATAGAAATAATACTTATCGCCTGGTTTATTGCCGTAAGCTGACCAAGAAGTATTATGTATTTTTATTCCATTATTGTTATTACTAAGCAAGCTACCAATAGTATCTATTAATTCACCATCGTAGTTTAATGTATCATCATCTACATATATCATTATTTCTGCTGCATTATAAGAATGTTGCATATTGCTTAAGTCATGCGTTATCATAGATACAGTATTAGAAACTGAATCATAAGTATGTTCAACCTTTACCTGTGGTATCCATGAATATGTTTTTAGTTCTACAACATTATTTAATCCTGTATAAGAAACCTCCAAATCGATAAGTGAATTTGAATGATTAATTTCAGTTTCAATACTCACACTATCTCCAAAAGGCATTCTTAAAATAATCTCATAGGTTCCTCTTTGCAGTTCAACAATTTTAGGTTTTGCATTAGTTGCATTCTTAAATGAGTTGAAATAAGCACTTGTATTTACAGTTTCGGTAATTAGTAAATATACCTCATCAGTAATAATTGATGTATCGCTTTGATCATAAACATAGAAGCCCTGCAAGCTATCAAATAGATTAATCGTTGGTTTATATAATCCATTTGGACCAAGTATAGCAATATCTAGTTGATTTATTGGCATGGAATCCGATAAGATAATCTTGCTGTGTAGAATATCTCCAAAAGCATCGTCATTAATCTCTACTTCAAATGCAAAAATACTCTTGTTCTGACTTTTTGCATTTTTTACATCTTTCTTTATATGTTTGATTCCACTTGAACCAATTTTATAAAAATGCTGATTATGAAATTTATACTCAATACCAGCAGTGGCATTAATTAGGCAATGAGTCCAATTACCATCGCACCACCAATGGCGACAATGCACACAACCAAACTTAAAATGAGTCCAACCTGCTGCAAAACTTGAGTTTTTATGATTCTTATACATTATTAAAGCCCCTCCTACATTTCCTAATTTTTTTCCTCCAATAATTGGTATATCCTTAGGAATTCGTATTCCCACATCACCATAGAATACTTTTGCATTTCTCTTAAGCTTTATTATTGCATCTATCTTTACTCCATAATCAGTAGGTATAACAAATGTACCATCTAATGTATAGCTGTCTTTTTTCCAATTAAGTTTTGTATCAATAGTAGCTTTCCCAATATCGCTATGCCAGGCATTATTATGACGATAAGCACCAATATCTAAGTCTAAATTAGCATCAAAATAATCTTTAGTAATTGTACTTTCTCCATCAAAATACATCATAAAACCTTTGGACGCCCCATGCTCGTATGGAACTCCATCACTTAGCTTAAAACCTCCACTAAATTTATTATCAACAAAATCGTAGCCAGCATCTGCACCTTGCAAGAAAACACCAATATCGCCAATGGGAATTCCCTCTTTTGGTGGCAATATATCAAAACCAAGCATAAAACTATCGACTTCTAATTTACCATTAGATTTAGCTAAATCTATCATTCCCTCTGCTTCAAAGGAATTACCTATTATTGCATTGCAAGTAACTTCTATATTAGTATTACTATAATCTATAATAAGTTTTTCAAGAGTCATAACCTCCAGATTAACTTCCTCAAGCTTTAGCTCCAAATTATCAATCTTAAATTTCGACTTTCCATTGGAGTTTTTATAGATTTCTATCCCTGGCTGAACCGCTGTTCCTATTTTAATATCTGCTTTCCACAGTTCTTTCACTTCAAATTCTCCATAAAGGGCTAAAGTATCGTGAGTGGATGTATATGATGTTGTTATAAGTTTATTATTGCTATCGTAACTGGTAGAATAATGATTTAAAACCATTGGCCACTGTATTCCTGCATCTTTAATAATAAACTCCATTCCACCAATTTTCAGATCGCTATGCACATCAATATTTATTGCTTTTAAATCACCATTCTGAAAAATAATTCCCGGATTTGCTTGATTCCCAAAATCACAATCGAGTTCGTTTGAATCAATCACAATTAATACACTATCGTATAATTCAAATTGAGAATCGCCACGATTATACTCAAAAGTTAGAGATTTAGGAAAAATTTCAAGGGCTTTCATTTTAAAATCTTTATTAACACCCATCCTGAATTTGTCTAAATCACCATCTCGAAATTCAATACCTATATTTTCACCTAGCAGAGAATCGTTGGCATATTTCAAAAATATTGAATCGCCAGAAATAGCAAAAATATCGCTGGTATCTACATAAAACAAATTAAGATTATAAGTTCTACATTCAAAGCTCTTGACCTTTATTTCTGTGCCAATACTTATATCCACTTCAGATACTGCCCCGTTTTTAAGAATAAAACCAGGGTTACTCTTTGTGCCACATTGTATATCTAGAGAATCCTGTCCGTATTCAATAGTAATATCTCCTTCAAAAATCTGTATTTCATTTTGTGCCTTATCATATTCCACCTGTAGGTTATCAGTTTTAAATATTAGACTTTTAAGCTTAAAATTATCTGATATACGCCCATTAAATTGAATTATTTCATTACCTTTTATTACTAAACCCGGCGGAATAAACTCTAATGACACACTATCCTTATTTACAGAATTAGTATCTACAAACAGAGAAATACTTCCTGAACTTATTCCATAAAATGATGAATCTACCATCCAATTTAGATGCAACGAATCTGAAACAAATGCAAAACCCAACAAACTTCCATCGCCTGTAATACCAATGCTAATATCTTCTAATACCCCATTCTCAATTAAAAGACCGGGTTGTTGATTAGTTCCAAAATCGATTCCTATGGTATCATTTTTCACAATCATAGTCATTGGTCCACCATACATTTCGTATAGGTCTTTTGTGGCTTCATATTCTAAATTAATATTCACCATATCTATATTTAAACCCATTAAATGAATAGAATCGGATAGCCCAAAAGTAAAATACACAAGGCTCCCGTCTTGAATAAGTAATCCTGGGTTTTGAGCATCACCTAAATGTGCCAATATACGATGTGTTGATGTTGAATTAGTAGAATCTCTATGCCCGTATTCTAACTCTAAAGTATCACAATAGAAACTAAATGCATTGGAATCGCCCTGATATTCAATAAATAAGCTATCCACTATTAATGTAACACCATGCATTTGTATTGAGTCTGTAATAATACATAGGAGTTGCTCCACTACATCATTTTTATATTCTAAACCAGGATTACTAGCATCTCCAAACCCAACATTCAATGTATCATGCGAATACATAAAAGTAATGGTATCGCCGTACATAGTAAATGCTTTTGTTTGAGAATTAAAATCCAATATAGTATTAAGCAATATCAGTTTTACTCCAGCAACCTGTAATGTATCATTAATGGTAGCATGAATTGAAGGAAGCACCTGTGATTCGTGATTCGAATGATAACACCAAGAAGTAGTATCCAAATTAAATCCCCATTTAAGCTCTGCAAAATGGAATGCTCCATGCATTGCATAGCCAGAGCTATCCGTTCTCGAAGAATCTGTATTATGAGTGAATAATTTAATTTTTCTAATATCTAATGTATTTCCATTAAATTTTATTCTATTCCCCAAAAAACTACTATCAGTACACTCCCACCCATTGTCAGTTAGAGCATTAATAGCCAGCACTGTATCCTGATATATATATGCTAATGTATCATTATTAATCTCCGAAAGAATAAATGCTGTATCAGTTATTGAAACTACTTTCAAATTGCTATCATAACTAATGCTATTCCCTTTTATTTTAAAGGCATAGGTGGTATCAGCATCATTTGCTCCCTTATTAAAACCTATACGTATAATGGCGTTGGAATTTGTAACTAAAATAGAATCAATATTTAGTTGAGCAATGCTGGTATTTGTAGAAAATAAAATAATAAAAAGATAAAATAATTGCTTCATGACGGTAGTGTTTATATAAAAACTATTCAATTATCCGCATTATAGTACTGAAATGCAATATATTAGTTAACTAGAACCACAAAGTTACTGAAAAAAACTGAATGTAATTTAGCTAAGAAAGAGAATGTTTGAAAAGCATAATTTAAGTCCGCTATTTATCTTCCATTTATATGCTAAATTCCAATGAATTGATTAATTCCAAATATAAATTTAGTATAATTTAGCGAGCATATTATTTATTCAGAAAAATCAAATAAAATGTTTAATAAACTCTACACCATAGCTCTCTTAGTTATACTTATACTAACATCTTGCAATACAAGCCAAGAAGAGTCATTAATAATTGATCAAAATAGAATTAAACATAATAATAACAGGGTGGCTGCCGAATGGGAACCTGCTTTGGGGGCAATTGTTGTTTGGCCGTTGGATTTGCCACATAAATTAATAATAGAATTGGCAAAAGATGGCAAATTATATACTATGGTTCCAAATAAAGAAGAAATAGAAATTGCCAAAACATGGTATGTAAAATGGGGAATTGATCTTAATAATGTAGAGTTTATTATATCCTCACAAGGTTTGGACTCATGGTGGGCAAGAGACTGGGGTGCTTTTGCAGTTTTTGACTCCTTGGGAAATATGAGCCTTGCTGATGGACAATACAAATATAGTACACCCATAACAAGCATTGGTTGCAATGATTCATTACAATTTCTGTTTGCCGAAGAAGACAAAACCACTGGAGAACAAAAGATCATACTAACTACCGACGATGATGATACACCTATAGATATAGCAAAGTATATGGGGTATAACAGAATTGATTTACCATTTACATATACTGGTGGCAATGTATTTATGGATGGCAAAGGAAGTGCGATTTCTTGCTGTATTATTAAAAATGAGAATAATTATATTGGCGTTGTTGAATCTCAATTTATTAATTATACCGAAACCTATTTGGGAATAAAAAATTATAGTATTATTTCAAATTTTGAGCATAGAGGTATTCAGCATATCGATTGCTTACTCAAAATGCTTGATAATAACAGATTATTTGTAATGCAGCCACCAAAGGATCATCCTAATTATCAGATTTATGAGGACATTGTAAATAATGAATTATCACAAATTAGAACTGCCGATGGCAAAAAGTATGAAATATTAAGACTAAATACAGCAAGGTATAAGGACGATAGATTGGCGGCATACTCAAACTCATTGATACTAAATAAAACTATTTATGTGCCTAAGTTTGGAATTGCACAAGACTCTATTGCTCTGCAACAATGGGCTGCTGCTATGCCTGGCTATACGGTAAAGGGTTTTGATTATAACGTAAAACAAGAGCCAATGCTACATCCAAGAGTATTAAAAAGAAGAAAATCGGGATTAGGATGGAAAGATGGAGATGCTTTACATTGCAGAACAAGAGCCATGTGGAATCCTCAAATGCTTTATCTTACATTTATAGAACAAGGCAAAAAAGTTGAAGATTCTTACTACTTCGAAGCTAAAATAATTGACTATAGCAATTCTGGATTAAAGCGCAAATCACTACAATTGCTTTGGAGAGAAAAAGGTACTGAAAAATGGAATACTAATCAATTAAGTGAGAGCAACATTTCAAATCAATATCACACTTCTATTTCAGATGTTTCTTCAAATAAAGAAATAGAGTATTATATAACAGCAACCACTGCTACTGATAATACTCAATGCATGCCTATGACTGCTCCTAAAGGGTTTTATAATTTTACAACTGACTAGGGTTTATCATTTCTTCGCAGCCTTCCATTCCTCAATCATCCGAATGGCAATATTTTCTACATCTTGGGCTGGTAGATCATTCGATAATTTAAAATGGTAAATTTTGCCCACAGGCCAATGTCGGCTAATTTTATTAACAAGGCTTTCGCGCACTACCCATAGCATTGGTACAGTAGAATTCTGACAAATATTGTTAATGCTCTTCGCCCAACCCTTATTTTTAAGCTCCAATGGGCCTATTTCATCTATAACTATCAGTTGCGACTCTGCAGCACTATTTGTAAGCAGATTATTCCCAAATTCTATTGCATTAGTATTAAAAAAGAATTTTCCTTGTTTGATCCAATCATCTTCTTTTTTATTAATACTACAAAGTGGCGTTCTTTTTTCTGTCCCAATTTTACGAAGTTCATAACCCTGCCTCTCGTCATTCTCATATACCACTTCGCTCATAAAACCGCCCACTGCAATTCCTTTTCGCTGCAGTCTATGAATAACCTTTTTAACAAAAGTAGTTTTCCCTTGCTGTATATTACCACTAATAATAATTATTGGCACCATAGTACTATCAAGGCGTTCTACTTCTTTCATTAGATTTTCGGCATAAAGCAAAAGCCGAGAAATTACCAAAATAGGAGATTTAAATAATTGCTTAGGACCAGGGAATGCTTTTAGACTTTCGGGCAATACACTGAATGAGAGGTTTAAAGCCCTGTAAAAATTTCTAAAACCACTTTTTGTCATTATAGTTTTTACCAAAGGGCTCTTAAGCTCTTTACCAATTGCTGCAAAAGATATAACTACCAATGCCGCACGAATATTCATTTTCATACCAATAAGAAAACCCTGAATACTAAAAAAGTCGCCAGTGGTTTTTTGTGCAAATAAGAAACCTGCCAATAGTGAAATAATAAAGAAGAATATCCAGAAAGTTGGTCGCTTAAGGTGATTAAATGCATTATTATATCTATAAGCGATAAAACCAAAATATGCCAAAACAAAAGCCAATCCAATATACCATTCAGTATTTTTTATGATATACATACCCGTAATAAGAACAATAAAATGGAAGAATAATAAAACTCCTGAGTATTTTTCATCAATCTCATCACCAAAGATACTTTCATTTTTCTTTTGCTCAAAAATTGGCACAGCTGCAATATCTTTCTCAAGTTTAAAACTAAGCAGCCCCGCCCTACGGCCTATGAGTGTTCCTACGATACCTGTGATAAAATAAAATGCAAATAGTATAATAACTGCCCAATATCCCTCAATGGAGTATGACCCTAATTGCTTTGCTACAAATTCATAAAGAGCTTCTAGCATTCTCATAATATCCCAGCCAAAACTCACCAATAAGGTAACTACTTTTTGGAATAGCACTTCCGAAACTGCAAGTCCACCACCAATTAGCATTAATAATAATCTTCCTCGGGAAATTCTAAAAAATAATTCAAGGATAATGGCTTCGACAATAATCCCAATCATGGGGCCAAGGATAATAGCACTTGGCGCAATAGATTTCATCATGGCGGCAATTATTCCAGCACGAATAATTAGTCCTTTCTGAGGCCAACGGGTAATAAAAGCAAGAATAAAAATAACACTAAAGAACGACATAAGAGTGCCGCTTAATGGTAGTCGAATATTATGGAGAAAACTGCCTAAAACAATTTCATTGGCAGCCCATAAACTCCCCAAAGCCGCAGCCTTTAACCATAGGTTATTTAATCCGCTTTCTACTTTAGGCTGCATTATTTCTCATTTTTCAATATATTTAAAACTGCACCAAAATTAAGCAACTGTAAACCAATACTAATAAGCAAGATAAGAGATGTAGAGAGAGCTAATTGCACTATCCAATTATAATCAATAAAGGATGATAAATATGCCGAAATACTGGCAAGGATTATGAAAAGTATCAATCTTAAAACATATGATAATTCAAAGTTAATATTAAGAAGTTTGAAAGCAAAATACAATTGCAAAATTCCTGTTATTCCTTGAGCTGCAAGGCTTGTAAATGCTGAACCTATGGCTTCAAACTGTGGAATGAGCACAAAATTTAGAACTAAACTAATAACTACACCAGTTAAAGCAACCCAGTTAAGAAGCTTTAAACTACCATTTGCAGTAAGCAATGTGCCAAATATATAAGTAGATGATGTGGCAATAAAAACCATCATAAGAATCTGGAAAACATTGGATGTTTGCTCCATTCGCAGTGCATAACTTATAGCTGTTTCGCTAGTATGCTGATGGTAAAGAAACTCTATAATATTAGCACCATAGAAGTAAGCAATTATCGCAACGGAGCTCGACAAAAGGAAAAGAGGTGTATATCCCAATTTTACCATTTTACTAAGGTCCTTTTTTTCTTTTATTAACTTCGAAAAAATTGGTAATAATAAACCTGCAAATAATAATCCTGACATATTATTTACCACATCCAATAATCGAAATGCAGAGGCATATATTCCTACCTGCAAATTACCACTTTCGGGGAGTAGGCTTTCCAGTAAAACACTATCAATTTTTCCATAAATACTCATAAGAAATACTAGAAGTGCAAATGGGTAGCTCTTTTTTATGATATGAATAAAGAAAACTGGGTCCCAGTTTAGTTTACTAAAATTCATTTTTGGAAGCAGTAATAATAATGCTATCAGAGCTGTAGCAAAATAAGCTCCACTTTGAGCATATACAAACCACTCAATTTGGAATTCCTGAGTAGTAACATTGCCCCAAAGAAGTATTCCACATACTAGAATCAATATCAACCTATCCAAAACTGATATTATACTATCGGTTTTGAATAATAATAATGCCGAAAAATTAGATCTTAAGTATAGAATAAAGCTAAGAAGAAACTGGTTAAATCCAATGATTGCAAGAATATAAAACTGTCTTTCGGTATAATTTAATACATATGCAATGAGCATAATCACTATTAAGTAAGCTATTGCAAAGATAAATCGAAGCACAACTATACTGCTAAAATACTTGGTTAGTAGTTGATTATTACGAGCAATATTGCGATTATTAAAATTTGTAATACCAAAATCTAGAAGAACTTGGAATATAAAAGCAAAATTAAGGATAGTATAATAAAAGCCATATTCTACAGGGCCAACTTCATTTTGCACACCCATATCAATCCCTAAAACCCAAAAAGGTTTTATAATCAAATTAAGGAATACCAATAAAACGAGATTGGTAATAAACTTACGGCGCATATTCTACTTTAGTATGTAATTATCAATTGCTTAACAAATATACAGATTATTTAATTTATCTATGTATAAGATAACAAAGGTAAATAGTTTTGGGATACAAAAATGAGAGGATTTATTAGACCTACTTTTTATCAGAATATACTTTGGTTATCGTTTCCCAAATCACGCTAGCAGTATTATCCTGATACCGCAAGTATAGCACTGAGCTACCTCACAAAATGCAAATTCAGCGAAGCCAATACTTTCGTGGGCTATGTATATAAGGCATAGCGTGGGCTTTCGATTCTCGAACTTTTACTTGAAGATTTGGAATTAATCACTAGTTTTATTCATACTAAATAATAAGTATCTTTGTCATTAGCAAAGTTAAATTTGCAGCTGACCAATAAATGAGTGGAATTATGGAAGAAAAAAATAAAATTGAGATATACCAAAGTAATGACAATCATACTATTGTAGAAGTTAAGTTTGAACAAGAAACAATTTGGCTTTCACAAAAACAAATGGCTGAACTTTTTGATAAAGATGTTCGCACTATTAATGAGCATATAAAAACAATTTACACAACTATTGAATTAACAAAAGATTCAACTATCCGGAAATTCCGGATAGTTCGTAAAGAAGGAAAACGTGATGTTTCTAGAGATATAGAACACTATAATCTTGATATGATTATTTCAGTTGGTTACAGAGTAAACTCTGTAAGAGGTACCCAATTCCGACAGTGGGCAACTCAACGTTTGAAAGATTATTTGGTAAAAGGATATGCCATTAACGAAAAACGTTTAGAGCAGAAGCAACAAGAGGTGCTGCATCTTAAAACAAAAAATCTAAAACTTATTGCCTAATGGAAAATATTGTAATTTACACTGATGATTCAAATAATATTGAAATAGATATTTCTTATAAAGAAGATACTTTTTGGTTGAGTTTAGTTCAAATTTCGACATTGTTTGAACGGGATAAATCTGTAATATCTCGACATATAAATAAAATATTTAAAGAAGGTGAACTAAAGAAAACGGCAACTGTTGCAAAAAATGCAACAGTTCAAAAAGAAGGTGATAGATCAATAGAAAGGCAAATATCTTATTATAACCTTGATATGATTATTTCAGTTGGTTATAGAGTTAATTCAACTAAAGCAACCCAATTCCGTCAATGGGCAACTCAACGTTTGAAAGATTATTTGGTAAAAGGATATGCCATTAACGAAAAACGTTTAGAGCAGAAGCAACAAGAGGTGCTGCATCTTAAAACAAAAAATCTAAAACTTATTGCCTAATGGAAAATATTGTAATTTACACTGATGATTCAAATAATATTGAAATAGATATTTCTTATAAAGAAGATACTTTTTGGTTGAGTTTAGTTCAAATTTCGACATTGTTTGAACGGGATAAATCTGTAATATCTCGACATATAAATAAAATATTTAAAGAAGGTGAACTAAAGAAAACGGCAACTGTTGCAAAAAATGCAACAGTTCAAAAAGAAGGTGATAGATCAATAGAAAGGCAAATATCTTATTATAACCTTGATATGATTATTTCAGTTGGTTATAGAGTTAATTCAACTAAAGCAACCCAATTCCGTCAATGGGCAACTCAACGTTTGAAAGACTATTTGGTAAAAGGTTATGCCATTAACGAAAAACGTTTAGAACAAAAACAACAAGAGGTATTACACCTTAAAACAGGAATACAAATACTTAGCCGTGCTATCGAAGCTAGAAACGAAACTCATGAAAATGAAATACTAAACATCTTTGCAAATGGGTTGGAGCTTTTGGATGACTACGACCATGAGACTTTGGACACCAAAGGTAATACCGAGCAAGAAACGATTTTCCCTACTTACAATGATTACCTTGATTTTATTAGACAAATGTATTCCGATTTCGAAAGTGATGTATTTGCGAAGCCTAAAGACGAGAGTT
>JAOZPM010000076.1:0-15019 GCA_029932765.1 Bacteroidales bacterium
TCATTGGCAAATTTTAGAATCTGCCATTCTGTGTCCTTATCCAACTTATAAGTTGCAATATGCTTATCATTTACAAATTCGGAAAACTCAACATTAGCTTCACCAACTTCTACCTTATATGAGTGAATATTTTCAGAATAGTATTCTTCTTTACGCTGCATTGCGGACCATTGCTTATGATTATCCACTTTCTGTTTTTGCCAACGGAAAAGGCTAAAGCGCGAATCTCCCTCTGAGAAATGAGCTGGCAATAAATCTGTAAGCTTATTGGTATTATACTCTGCTCGCTGCTCTGCAGATAGCATGGTGTAATACTTTGTCATATTAGAAACCACCAAAGTAACATACTCATGGTAGAGCGAATACTCTCCTTTATTATAGAAGAATCGTAGAAAATGAAGATTTCCCATACTTTCAACTACATCATCAGCAGTTTCGTCAAGTACTCCTTTAATAATATTTACTAAAGGGTAAATCTCATTTTTTAAAGAAAATTTCAGAAAAAGAATATTACTTGAAAAGCTATTACTCTTAGCCATTTTCTGCAATAATGAATCAGTAATAGCATCGTAACCAATAAAAATTTGACTGAATCCTGCTTGCTGCATTTTTTTCAATGTTGCTGCAGTTAGCTTTTCGTTTGGAATCATTTCTGCCCAAAACTCATAATCATAATTATGCTTTTGAATGGACTCAATCATTAAATTAAGTAAATGCTCAAAGTGATCTGGATTTACATAAATATCGTTATCAACAAACGAAAAACAAACACTCTTATGCTTATTTGCTATTTGCTCCACCTCATTAATAATACATTCGGCGGTACGAGCACGATACTTATACCCTCTATTATAATCACAAAATTTGCACTTATTCCAAGAGCAGGCTCTACTCGAATTTATGGGAATTACAATCTTATACTTCTCCTCATTTTCAGGATAACTATCAAAATAATCATCATAATTAGGAATCATATAATCCTGCATATCAAGATACTCACTCCTGTTAGTAGTAGAGATGTAAGTTTTGCCATTCTCACGAAACACCAAACGAGGCACCATATTAAAATCTGGAATAGGTTTCTGCAACTGCTTACTTAGTTCCAATAAAGGAAATTCACCTTCGCCCCAAGTAGAAAAATCATAGTTTGAATTTAACTTCATAACCTCTACTGCAGATTGAACACTACCAAATCCCCCAACAACTATTGGTATTTTGGGACTTATAAGTTTCACTTTTTGAGAAAGAATAATTCCGGGTATCCATTGATGAAATTTTGAGCTTACTCCAAAAAGTAAAATGTTATCAAAATCAATCTTCTCTAATTCTTTATCAATAATTGTAAAAATATCTTTCTTGGATGTATCTAACAATAGTTGATAATTATCCTCTTCATTATAATCTTTCTCAACTAATAATTTTTTTAATAAACCAACAGACTTATTATTACCCAATACATTAGAAAACTGATCATTAATAATTGAAACAAAAGGTATAATTGCTTCTTCAATTTCATCACTATCCTGCAAAGGCAGTGCGTCTTTTAATAATAAATTCCAATAAATAACATCTGTATTAAACCCTCTTTCAATCATAAAGCTTTTAAGAATCGACAGAGCCGCTGATGGAGTATATACATCCGAAGGAGGAAGATAGTTAAGAAGAATTTTTTTCATATGTTATTAAAGCTAAAAACAATTACTTTCGCATCAAATATACAAATTATGATAACATCAGTAGATATAAGTTACTATCCTTTAGCAGAAGAGTTTATACCTCATGTTCAGGATTTTATAGACAGGCTTAATACTTATTCTAGTATTAAAGTAAGCACAAGTGGAATTAGTACTCAAGTATTTGGCGAATATCGTGAAGTAATGAGTATTATTACCAACGAAATAGAGAAGTCTTTTGAACTTCCAAATTCAGTTTTCGTACTTAAAATAATTAATGATGAACTAAAAGAGTATAAGCGATATAATGGATAATTTATTAGATTTATTTCTCCAAAATATTCACCAAACAACAATTCTTGAAGTAATTGCTGTAATATTTGGATTACTGAGCGTCATCTATTCCCGAAAGCAGAATATCTTAGTTTTTCCAACGGGAATTGTAAGTGTAATTATATACGTTTATATATGTCAGAAATATGGATTATATGCCGATATGGGAATAAATTTCTTCTATTTAATAATGAGTTTTTATGGTTGGTATAACTGGACTCACCAAAAAGGTGAGGTAAAAACTAGATTAATAACAAGGACCACGAAAAAAGAGAAAATATATCTTAGTATTTTAGGAGTTTTATTTTTCTTTATCATTCGTTTTATCTTAATAAATTATACCGACAGCACTGTTCCTAATATTGATGCTATTACCACATCAGTATTTTTAATTGCTATGTGGCTTATGTCGCTCAAGAAGTTGGAAAACTGGACACTTTGGATTATTGGTGATATTATTTCAATACCACTATATGCATATAAAGGATTAGTTCTAACCTCTGGTCAATATCTTGTATTTTTAGTAGTGGCCATAATGGGATATATAAGTTGGAAAAATGCAATAAATAATGAGAAATCTTAGAATAGCAATAATAGGCCCAG
The DNA here is from genome assembly GCA_029932765.1 of Bacteroidales bacterium. Classification (GTDB taxonomy): domain Bacteria; phylum Bacteroidota; class Bacteroidia; order Bacteroidales; family UBA1556; genus UBA6267. The sequence continues at coordinate 2,610 of JAOZPM010000076.1, forward strand.
AAAGTAGTGGCAAGTCAGTTTTGACAAAAGCTTTGGCTGAGGAATTAGATATACCATATGTTAAGGAATATGCTCGTGAATTTTTTGAAACCCACGATTATTCAAATTGCAAAATAGATGATTTAATTACCATTGCAAAAAAACAATTTTTTCAATGCCACATTGAGCCTTTAAATACAGCTATCGTAAGTGATACCGAGATGTTTACAATGGAAATATGGGCTAAAGATAAGTTCAACTTTATACCTAAAGAAATAATGAATCTGAGAAAAATTCAAAAGTTTGATTTATATATATTATCTTCGCCAGACTTTGAATGGATATATGATGAATTGAGAACAGATTCTCACAGAAGAGATGAAATTTTTGAGATGTATTTAAATCTACTAAATTCTACAAAATCACCTTTTATAATAGTAAACGGAACTATTGATGAACGAGTAAATAAGTGTATTAAATATTTTTCTAAAATACATTAAACCTTTAAACTAAGTCGTTGTCAATAAAATATTAGTAAATTTATAACAAAAACATAAATGAAGAAACTTTTAAGAAATTTAGCTTTAAGTATTATTTTGGCCTTAAGTATAGGTACTCCTTTAAAAGCTAGCCATTTTGCTGGCGCCGATTTAACTTATACTTGTTTAGGAGGTAGTACATACCGAATTACTTTATCTTTCTATAAAGATTGTAGTGGTATATCAGAACCCGCTCAAGCACCAATACTTTTTTCTTGTTCGAGCAACCCTGTATTCAATATGAATATCTCTTTACCACAGATAGCTGGTACGGGGATGGAAATTACTCCTGGTTGTGCAGCACTGCCTACGTCTTGTAGTTTTAACGGTGGAAATAGCCCAAATTATGGTCATCCATATGGAATTAAAGAAGTCGTATATCAAGCAGTAGTAACAATGCCTCCTTGCGATGAGTGGTCTATGTATTGGGCAAGTGGTGCAAGAAATCCAATTTCTACTTTGATGACTAGTGGTTCATGGTATATACCAGCAAAATTGAATAATTTGGACGCACCATGTAATAGTTCACCAACATTTTCGAACCGACCAATTGCAATAACTTGTATTAATCAGCAATTTACCTTTAATCACGGTGCACAAGATCCTGATGGTGATTCATTATCTTATTCTTTTTATGCTCCTTATACTAGTGGTCCAAGTCCACTAACTTCGGTTATGTATTTGCCTCCATATTCTTCAACGAACTTTTTATTATCAAGTACACCTATTACTATTAACCAGGTAACTGGTGATGTTACTTTTACTCCTACAATGGTTCAATCCACTGTAACTGGTATTAGAGTAGACGAATGGCGCGAAATAAATGGCATTATGGAAAATATTGGCTCAGTATACAGAGATATTCAACTTGTGGTAGTGGCTTGTAATAATATGCTCCCCGTATTAAGTGGAATGGATACTAACCTCACAGCTACATACAACCCTGCTGATACCGTCTATTATTTAGAAAAATGTAGAAGTAATGATCCCATAAAATTTCATATTAATGGATTTGATGCAGACACATTTAATCCTGGTAATATTGGTAATCCCGAAAGATTTAAAATCTCATGGAATAATGGTATTCCAGGAGCTAACTTTAATATCATAAATAATAATTCAGATAGTGCTTATGCCACTTTCGAATGGTTACCAACGGCAAATGATGTAAGTACAATCCCAAAATGTTTTACTGTAACAATACAAGATGAAGCATGTGGATATAATGGTGTTCAAACATTCTCATACTGTTTAGTAATTAGAGGTATGCTTGTAGAAATAGGAAGCGACACTCTTTTATGTAAGGGTGAAGAACTTATTGTTAATACCATTGCAGATACTACAACCGTAAATTATGAATGGTATATGAATGGAAATCTAATACCTGGATTACCTCCTACCCAAGATAGCTTAATAATCGATTCTGGAACATTAACTGAAGGAACTAATTATCTTTCTATAAAAACTAATGATGGATCAACTACAATGGCATGTCCGGGAACTGATATGATAGAAATAGAAGTAGTTTATCAACCTGTAATTAATGGTACAATCCCTGATACAGCATTTTGCTCAGGAGGAGACGTAACATTTGATGCTGGAAAAGGCACTGTATATAACTGGACAAACTATAATGGTTTTTCTTTAGGAACAAGTCAAACTCATACATTTGAGAATACAGGAATATACTATCTATATGTAGATGGTGGTAGTAATACTAGATGTGTTGATAATGATACTTTTAAAATATATTCTATTACTGGACCTGAGCCAATCATTGATACATGCTTATGGGCTTCAGATTCTCCATTCACTATTGACGTAGATAAAGAATACCCAACTATAGATGCGGATATGGTATTTGAATGGTCTACAGGAAGTAATGATAGAACAATAGATGTAAGCATATCAGGAAATTATTCTGTTTCTGTATCGCATCCAACTATCAGTTCAAGTGTAAAATGTTCTACTTCTGGAGATATAACTGTAATAGATCAAAATACAATTATTGAAGGGATTCCTTACCAAGCAGTAGAAGACGAGCCAATGCCAGGTTCTGATTGGGCTGCAGGAGATCAAGATGTATGTACATACCAAAGAGTTAGATTTAGAGGGCCAATCCCTCCATCAGGCTTTGTATATAATTATTTATGGAAGCAGGACGGCTCGCAAGTATCGTCAACAGATTTCTTCTTCTTTATGCAGAATGAAATGGGTGATTATGAACTATCACTTAATGTTAATGGTTGCGAAGACAAAGTAACTGTTACAGCAATTAATTGTGAAGTAGATGTTCCTAATATTATTACTCCTAATGGAGATGGTATGAATGACCAATTTAGAATAATGCTTACTGGCGATGGTGCTCCACCATTCTTTAACGCTTTTCCTAACTCTACACTAATCATTTATAACCGATGGGGTAAGAAAGTATACGAAAGCAATAATTACCAAAACGAATGGGACGGTGAAGACCTAACTGATGGTGTTTATTACTGGAACCTTTTCTTAGCTGATGGTAAAGAAACTGAGATGAATGGTACTGTTACTATTCTAAGAAAATAAAACACTGATGACAAATAATAAAAAAGGCTGATAATAATATTATCAGCCTTTTTTTTATACTTTTACCATTCTTATTAATTAAAAAATTATACACATGAAATTTAAATTTATAATACTTCTAATTACATCAGCTGTAATAATGGCAATGACCTCAGATCTAAAACCTTATAATATTTTTAACAAAAAAGCTAAGGTTCAAAAGTTTGATAAAGTAATTGATAAATTAAGTGAAGCTGACATTGTTTTCTTTGGCGAGCTACATAATAATTCTATTTCGCATTGGTTAGAGTTTGAAGTTGCTAAAGCCTTATTTCAAAAGCATGGAGATAGCTTTGTGATGGGTGCTGAGATGTACGAAGCTGATCAACAATTAATTATTGATGAGTATTTATCGGGAGCAGTAAAATATAAATATTTTGAAGACCAAGCTCGTTTATGGCCTAATGAGAAAACTGATTATGCTCCAATACTTAAGTTTGCACAAAAGAACCATATTCCAATGATAGCTACAAACGTGCCTCGTAGATATGCTGCAATTGTGAATAAAGGTAGCTTGAATGCACTCGACTCACTTAGTGATGAAGCAAAGCAATATATTGCACCACTACCTATTCACTATTTTGAGAACGCGGCTTGTTATACAGGAATGATTGCTGCAATGGGTGGTCACAAAAGTGCTAGAATGACGAATATTGTAAAAGCGCAAGCATTAAAGGATGCGACAATGGCTCATTTTATTCTTAAAAATTGGACAGAAGGAAAACATTTTTACCATTTTAATGGAGCCTACCATTCTGATAATTATGAAAGCATAATATTATATCTAAAAAAGGCAAATCCAGAACTTAAAATAGCAACCATTACTACTGTATCTCAAGAAAATATTGATACCATAAGTGAGGAAACTCAGATGAGTGCAGATTTTATAATTGCTGTTGATGAAGATATGACCACTACATATTAATTATATTTGCAAATTGAATAAATTATTAATTATAACCCCAAAATAAAATGAACAAATTATTAACTTTAGCATTAGTAATGCTAATAAGCCTTGGAGCTATTGCTCAAGATGAGGTAAAAGAAAAACAAGAAGGATATGTATTTACGGATACAAAAGTAATTCCTCACACATCGGTAAAGAGCCAATATCGCTCAGGTACTTGTTGGAGTTTTAGTGCAATTAGCTTTATCGAAGCAGAATTAATGCGTACTGGCAAAGGAGATATTGACTTATCAGAAATGTTTGCTGTACACCATACTTATTACGATAAATCAATTCAATATGTACGTATGCACGGAAACCTTAACTATGGTGCAGGTGCTGGTTTTGGCGATGTTTTTCATGTGATTAAAGAATATGGAATGACTACTGAAGAAGCTTATAATGGACTTAATTACGGGACAGAAAACCATGTTCATGGCGAAATGGATGCAATGCTTTTAGCAATGGTACAATCTGTAATAAAAGACAAAAACAGAACATTGACACCAGTTTGGCCAACTGCTATTAAAGCAACTATAAACACATATTTAGGCCCAATTCCTGAAGACTTTGAGTATGATGGAAAGAAAGTTACACCACGTGCTTTTGCTGATAATATTATGGAGTTTGATTATGACGATTATGTTTTCCTTACTTCATATTCTCACCACCCATTTTACGAAGAGTTTGCTGTGGAAGTACCTGACAACTGGGCTTTAGATTTAAGTTATAACCTGCCTTTAAATGAACTTATGCAAGTTATTGACAATGCTATTGAGAATGATATGACTGTAGCTTGGGCTGCTGATGTTAGCGAAAAAGGTTTTAAATGGAGCAATGGTTATGCTGTAGTTCCTGAAACTGATATTAAAAACTTATCAGATTTAGAGCAAGCTAAATGGGAAGACAAAAGTGCTAAAGAAATCAAAGAAGGTTTGCTTTCTGCAGAAGGTCCTGCTCAAGAGAAAGAAATTACTCAAGAAGTTAGACAAATGGCTTATGATAACTACCAAACAACTGATGACCACGGAATGCACATTGTAGGCATTGCTAAAGATCAAAATGGTAACCTCTACTATAAAATCAAAAACTCATGGGGTGTTGACCAAAAATATGATGGTTACTTTTATGCATCAAAAGCTTTTGTAGAGTATAAAACTATGGATATAGTAATTCATAAAGATGCTCTTCCTAAGGATATCAAAAAGAAGTTGGGTTTGTAATAAAAAAGCTCACAGTCTTCAGTATATTTCACGTAGATTGAGAGTTGAAGATTAAAAATATACAATATAATAAAAGCCACAATTTTGAATAAATTGTGGCTTTTTCTTTAATTAAAAACAATCGATACCTCAGATTCCCAATAATCTCCATGCGGGATTAAATACGGTGCTTCATTAATCTTATTTTGAGCGTTGGCAGGCTCTATACAAATATAATCAGTATCGGGAGCTTTGCGCCAAACTGTAAGACGGTTAAAATCTTTATTATTATATATTATCTCAACAAATTTCTTGCTACCAATATCTACCTTAGTTATTTCAGAATTATGATTAATAAGGTTAATATCTGGAGCTCCTTTTATCACAAAACTATTCTCACTAAACATATCCAAATAATCACTTTTAATCACTTCTTCCACTTCTGAGAAATCTTTGCTTAGATTATAATTAATAGCTCTAGTTTGTAAGATAATATTTTTTTTATCATAAACCCTAAAATATGGATGAACTCCTGGCGAAATTGGGGCTTTATTATTACTCAAATTTTTCCATTGAAAATTTATAGATAGTTTATTTCCTTGCAATTCAAACTTCACTCCAAATTCAAAATCAAAGGGATATTTTGTTTTTGTTTCGTAGGTGGATTTAAGTTTAAGCTCTAATACTGTATCTGATTGTTCAACAAGCTCAAAATCCATATCACGAATAAAACCATGTTGATTCATTGGATATTCTTCACTATCTACTACCAATTTACTATTAACTAAAGGCCCAAAATTAGGGAAGCATAATGGGATTCCGCTATGGGATATATCATTAGAATTATAAAAAAGTCTATTTTCATCTTCTTCAATAAAAGCTAATACTTTTGCGCCAAAGGAATCGATTATTACCTTATTTGAACCATCGAATAATTCATATTTATCACCTATTGTTATTATCTTTCTCATAAAGTTATTAAAATGTAATCTGTAATCAGTAACAATAGTTTAGTCTGATAATTACCGATTACTGTTTACTGCTTTTACCGATTACTACTTTTACTTCTTACTATAGCTTAGAATTTAGATACTTTACGATACCCACACAAAATTCTTTAGAACCTTAGAAACTATAACCCAAAAGGAAATGCCACCAAAAAGCAGAAGATTGACTTCCTTTAGTTACAGCTATACTCACTGGCCCTATAAAACTATTATATGACAACTTAAGACCTCCACCAAGCATGTAATTATCAATATTATATATACTACTATATTTCCCTTCAGTATCATCATCATTAGAAAATAGATACGACACATCTTCGGCAATAAACCCACCATTCAATTTACCAGTTAAATAGAAATTATTAATGAAATTATATCTCATTCCATAACTGTAAACTAATACATTAGCCACCATTGTATAATTTTCCTGCACTCCCCAAAAAGGAATCTGATATTCCTCCTCAGGATTTACACCCCCTACCCAAGTAGAGAATATATAACCTATACCAACTACCGCATTTATCTCATTTATCGACACTAACTTATTATTAATAGGCATATAGTTCTGAAAATCTATTGCTATTTTCAGTGATATGCCCATATCATCGGTTTCACTTGTAGGGCTATTGGGGTTATTATCAATATAATCTTGTGGCAAATCATATTTAAAAGTATTTACCAAAAATATCCTATTATCAAATTTAAAGCTAGAGCCCTTTGTAGAAAAATATTTCTTATCAAGAGTGTTTCTAGCAAAGTTAACATCTATATAAGAACTTAGATTAGTAATTTTGTCAAACGACAACTCACTAACATCAATAATCTTTGTATAGTATACCCTTTCGTGGCCTATTCCTGTATAAAACTCCGAGCGATTACTTGCGAAGAAATGATAGCCAGAGCTCAATCTATGAAAGTGGCTTGAGTATTCAGCTTCTAGTATCTTCTCACTATAAAGTGGAATTTTTGATGTTTTATAGTAATAAGAAATATCAAAACCATGCTTTATACTACTCCCCAAATAAGAAAATAAATCTACTCTAGCCCCAGGGTTTTCTGAAATCCTAAGTTTAACTTGGAATCTTGCTCCCGGAATTAGTAAATTTCTATATCTAAAACCTATATTAAGCCCTGCCTTTGATTCAGTTTTATAGTTTATTGATAATAACAAATCTTTGTCTTTATTGGCTTCCACATTATATCTAAGATCAACAACGCTATCCGATGTATGCGAATAATCATAAGTTAGCTTTTTGAACAACCTAGTTCCATACAGAAAATGAATATTATCGACAATATCAGTTGGCGTTACAAATTCATTATTTATTTGCTTATAATTCTTTCTAACAACCTTTTCTAATTTATCATTATCATCTTTATATTTGATATTACTAGTTGAAATAAAAACCGAATCGCTAAGAACATACACTGTATCCTTAGGTATATTGTATTGGGACAAATAAGACATCAACTCTTGCAACTCAACAATAGCCTCTACACCAGCCTCATATCCCCTTTCGCAATTAGCAACTCCATCATCAAATACTGCTGCATTCCTATCACTTAAGTAGGGTTCAATATAAATATCAACTAGTTTTTTCGACTCTCTGGCATTTTTTATACTAGCAATAAAGCTACTCTGTTTTAGAATACTTACCATAGAATTCAACTTGTTTTCAGGCATTAATTCAGCACCTGTATAAACACCAATAATAATATCAGCACCCATATCAATACATTCCTGTACAGGAAAATTATTAACCAAACCACCATCAACCAAAAGCATACCCTTATACTCTACCGGATCCATAATACTAGGAATAGACATACTCGAACGCATTGCTAATGCAAGATTTCCAGATTTAAACGTATAAGGTTCGCCAGTAAGAATATCAACAGCAATTGCCCTAAAAGGAATAGGGAACTCATCAAAAACAGTATCCTTGGCAACAGAGACTGTAAGTTCATTAAACAATAATTCTAGCTCTTGACCTTTTATAGCTCCTTGAGGTAAGCCAGGTAACCAATTATTAATTGGAAACTCAAAATAATTTTTATAACTTTCCTTCTCAATCATATTAATTCCCCTATACTCGCTATCATTGCTCAAGTATTTGTTCCAATCGGTACTCCTAACCATTTCCTCCAGCATATCTGTAGAATAACCAATAGAATAAAGGCCTCCAACAATACTTCCCATACTTGTTCCGGTAATATAGTCAGGCTTTATGCCCAAACTATCTAACACTTTAAGCACGCCAACATGAGCCATACCCTTAGCTCCTCCTCCACTTAATACTAAGCCTATTTTAGGCCTTTCACCATCAATTTTCCTCAATTGATAATTCACTAAAGTATCTTGAGAGAATAAATCTAAATAGAGTAAGCTAAAAGTAAAAAATAGTATAAAAAGTTTTATCATTATCGTAATACAATATTTAGAGCAAATTTATAAATAATTTCGCTTCATAAAAAAACCACATTCAATATATAATCAAATGTGGTTTTTCATTACTTATAAAAGCTCTTATTTCAGTTTCACTTCTTGTGCCTGAATAACTGATTTTTCATTTGGTCCATCAGCAAAGTATGCAAAAGCAACAATACTAATATTATCAGCATTCCATTCTGCATCAAATGGAATATTTGTATACGACTTTGTATACGTTTGACCATTACTTATGGAAGTTGCGAACTCCTCACCCCAAGCCGTATTAGCAGCCCCACGCAATACGTGATTATGGTGATAGTCCATTACATCGTCTCCATTATTTATATTAGGGTCAATATTCATTTGAGCAGAAATAATATCACTCTCGGTAATCAATACTGAAAGATTATATTTACCAGCAGGCATATCTTTCATAGCCGTAATCTTAACTTCCAAATCAAAAGTGCTCCCACCAGAAAAAACTGGCTTAATTTCAATATACAAATCTGGTTTTTCGTCCAAAGAATCCAAAACTTTTGACACTTCAGTACCAAACTCAGCTTTTTCTATTAAATAGCTACCATTTACTTTAGTTCTATTAACCATTCCCTTTGGTAAAGGAGCAGTTGTTCCTCCAAAAAACAATGAAAGCTCTTCTCCATCAGCAGTTTTATAATCTGCGTCATAAGGAGGAAAGCTCATATCGGCAAAACTACTTGTATGTATAGCTACAGTAACCATTCTATCGCCATATACTTGATGCAATTCGGCAATAGTTACATGTGCCGACGGGCAGTTAACGCATTGGTGGCCTGTATAATCCTCAAAAAGCAATTTACGAACAGTATCACCAGTAACTCCACTACCACCAGTTTCTTTATATGGACCTTCAATTTTGTCGCAGGAAGTAGTAATTAATACTAATGCTGACAAAACTCCAATTAATAATATCAATATTTTTTTCATAATTATATTTTATATAGTTTAAAAACTACTATTAATTGTTAGACTTAAACCATTGGAGGCAGGAACCGCTCTACATACTCCACCAACACAAAGAATACCTTCACGCTGTTTTCCATAACTCATAGAAATACGAGTAGCACCATGAGTATAACCAGTAGTTAAAGAAGGATAAAGAGCTGCTTCTGTTGTCCCATGACTATTACTAATACCATGATTATAGAGTAATATTCCTGCCACAAAAAAGCCTTTGCGATTATACTCCAACATACCCGATGACCAATTACCATCATCTTGCTCTGTAGTTAATAATTGCGCTTCTAAGTGTAAGGAATTGTATGGTTTAAACTTCCACCATATATCTGCAATATATATATTTGCTTTTACATTAGGAGCATTATGACCTTCGTTAATAAGCATATTATAAAATACATTCATATACATAAGGCTAACTTTCCATTTTTTATTAAGTTTACGAGTAAATTTTATATTAAAATCATGATAAAATTTTTCATCTCCAACTTTAAAAAAATTCGAGGCATAGCCCAGAGTACCTGGTACACCAATAGCTGTAGTGTCACTAGGTGCCTGCTTAGCAATATCGTAAGAAACAGAGTAGTTTAAATCTACACTAGTACCATATTTACCACCATACCATGTTTTCTTCTTTATTTTGTAAAAGACTGTTGCCTGCAAACCCATTTGATTATTCGCTTGCGAAGCGTAAGGATACATTGCTGCAAGGCTAAAAGCGTGCTGACGTGTCATGGCTGGTATATAACCTACTGGTAAATCAAAGCCCGTTGAAGCTCTATTGGATCTATAATCCATATTATCAGAACGCTCAGCTTGTAAGCTAAATCCCAACCCTCTGGTAGAGTATCCAATCTCTGCAATTACAGCATTACCATTTTTATAAATCATATTATTGGTAGCATTGGGGTCATTAATTTTTCCACCAGCTTCAAATTTGAAGTTAAAACCACCATGGTAAACTTGAAAGCGTCCTGCATAAGCACCAACATTTTCGGGAAGCTTATATAGTGGGTCAGCATCTGTTTGAAAACGGCTTACGAAGCTTCCTCCAACAAATACTCTAGTTTTTGTTTCTGACAATTTGGTAAACATATCATTAACCGACAACTGAGCATCAATACCCCTTACCAAACCCGGACCTAAATCCCAATAAAATCTCTGTTTTGCAACTAATCCCGTAATTGTAAGAGCCTTCATTTTATACTTTACCCTAATACCATCAAAAGCATTATCGAAACCAAGATTCCACTCTTGATAAGACCGAAGAACCATTCCTGAACCAAATTGTTCATAAAAATTACCTACAGTAACATCAACTTTATCACCATTATATCTCAGATATCTATTTCCAAAACCATTACCCTTCCAACGAGGATCGTAACCTTGCATTTGAGGCATAAATAATTCGTAACGCATTCCCGCTTCAAATTTTTTATTAGTATATCTCATCTCAAAGAAAGCATTCATAGCTATCTTTTCAGGAATTTCATCAGCTCCAATTACCGAATCTTTATTATAATACTGTGCATCGGTTTGGAAACTACCATGCACTTCACCGCCACCTAAGACTTGCGAATAAGACTTAACGCTATAAGCAAATAGATATACGACAATAAAAAGTAAAATTCTTTTCATAATAATATTTTAACCGATAAAAAACAAAAGAGTAAGATTAAATTATTCTTACTCTTTTATTCTTAATATTTATATTTCCTCACCATTTTTAAGCTTCTTTACTAACTCTATAAGCTCTAATTCCGAACCTTCAGTAAACGAAGTGTGTTGCCACACTATTTCGCCTTTTCCATTTAATAAAAAAGTATGAGGTACAATATTTACTCCCATTGCTCTTTTAAAATCACCATTCTCATCAAGATATACTTCGTATTCCCAACCTTTACCATTAACCATAGGAAGCACTCCTCCCGAAGTACGTGAATTATCAACAGAAATTGCAATAAGCTTAACTCCTGTTTCATCTTGCCAATCTTCGTAAACCTCTGCTATAGTATTTAATTCTGTAATACAAGGCTTGCACCATGTTGCCCAAAAACTTATAATTATAGGATTACCATCATTCTGAAAAGTAGAAGTATTTACTATTCTTCCATCAAGACTTTTTACATCAACTTTAGGTAAACTTGCCTTATTACCACTAGTAAAAGAAAGTAATAGTACTGTGACAAAAAACATTGCCATTAATTGAAATTTTTTCATATTTAAAATTGTTTTTTCATTAATGCAAAACTATGTATAAATTAAGTCAGAATGTACATACTAGTAATAGTATTGCATTTACATTATTAAAAGAAGAGTTAGTAAAATGAACTTCTATAAATTCAAGTTGCGAAAATAAGTAAAACTTACTTATATAAATAATGAAAAATGTTATTTTCACACTAATATTTTATTACTGCAATTTTTGCGCCATGAAACAAAATTCATTCTACTAACAGCAATAAAAAAAACCTGTATTAATCAATTGTAGCAACAATATGAAAAACTTATACTTCTTTTTAAAAATAACCCTTAGTATTTTAGTACAAATAGCAGTATTGTTAGTACAATCAATAGTGTCAAATTTCAGTAATAGATTTATATGTACATAATTTGTATTTATCATTAAAACTATGTGTAAAATATACTCGTCAGGGTAAACGCACATTAAATAATACTCTTATATAATAAATATTATTAACGTAG
>JAOZPM010000187.1:0-4017 GCA_029932765.1 Bacteroidales bacterium
ATTTCCTTACAAAGTTTTAAGGGTAACGGAGTATTCGCCCTATTTACCTATTTCTTAAAAAGAAAAAAAGTCCGTTATTACGGACTATTTTGCAATCTAAAAACTATCTGATTTTTTAATAAGAATCAAAGATAATGAAAAAACAATTACTCGTATTAAATACGGGATATTTCTCTTTTGCCCTCGGAAACATGGGGTTTTCTGAGAGATTACCCATTGTACGAATTATGTATAAGGCTTGTCTTTTATTTGTTTTCTAAAAAAATGGCTTTCACTCTTTTTCTTAAAAATACCTAGCCCGCAATCCCTTTGAATTTATAACACCTTTTTATTAATCTATATTTTCAAAGATTGGAACTTTGGCAAAATTAATATCTAACTGGGTTTTAATCTCTAATACTTTCATAAGTAACTTATGTTTTTCAGCCATTTCCTGATCCCAATCATCAACCTTAAAGAATACGTATATCAATATTTCAATTCCTAATTTATCCAAGTTGCTGATATATACCATATAAAAATCCTTGCGGATATTATCAGTAGCTTCAACTTTCTCTTTAATTTTTTCAATAAACTCTTCAATTTTGTCTTGAGGTGTTGCATAATCCAAAAGAATTTTGCCACTATAGCGTCGGTAAATTCGCTTACCCATATTGTCAATATTATTGTCGGACAGATTGCTGTTGGGTACAGTAACTAGTGAATTATGGAAAGTGCGAACCCTGGTTGAGCGTAAACCAATTTTTTCCACTGTGCCGCTTACATCCTTAGTCTCAATCCAGTCACCAGCATTAAAACTGTCATCAGCAAAAATCATAAGTGAACCAAAAAAGTTCTTTATTGTATCCTGCGCACCCAAAGCAAGGGCAAAACCTCCAATTGAAAGTCCTGCAAGAAAGTTTATAAGGTTATACTCCAAAGCATCAATAACAAACAGTAGTGATACTGTGAATATTAGCACCTTTGCCAATAGGCTAAGGAAAAATACAAGTCCAAACCTATTGTCGTAACTACCTTCATTAGTGAATATTACCACAAGCATATTTACAGAGTAAATTGCAATTAATGTAGAGATAAATATTTTGGAGATACTTAAAAATTGTAAAAATATATGCTGAATTTCAATGGGAAAAGCAAAAGAAGGACCATAGTTTCCTATAATATCAAATGCTATAAGAAAAATTATAGTGCTCACTAATTGGTATAAGTTTTTATACCACCGACGTCTAATAAATTTAAGGATTAATCGCTTAATAATGAGTTTGTTAACTAAATAGATAATGATTAGTATAATAAGGAAGTAAATAATCATTAGAATTTGCCATAGTTGTAGCATGCCAATTGATTGTATATCGGTGTATGTAGCTAATTCCTTAAATTTATCAGAAAAATGGAAGATAAATTCAGCATCTTCATCGTACATGTTTGCGTGGATACTTGATATCAAAGCTGCTGTGTTTCTTGAATATAACCAACTATCACCAATTTTTTCTAAATATAGCTCAGGAATTTTATTGTTAGGCCAATACCTATGTGTATTACTAGCAGAATCTAAGTAAAATGTATCTTTACTAAGTTTATTAAGATCAAAAATTTTTCTACTAGCCGCTAAATAGATTTGCTTTAATTTAATTGCTAAGTCTTGCCTTTGTACACTATCAATTTTGCTTAAATCAATACATTGTGAAGCTTTATTATTATCAAATAAGGAATCATCAGTGAATACTAAATGTGATAGTATAGTGTTATATGGAGTTGATAAATCAAGTTTATATTTTACACTATCAGTAATAGCTACAATTAATTCTTTTTTTAATTTATTAGAAGTTTTATTATCTGCTTTTGTATATCCTAATACGTATTTATTATAAAGTACAGGGATTTTGTTTACAGTTTCTTTTGAATAATACCAATTGCGATCTAAGCGAACAAGGTAAATACTCTTTTCCTTTTTTGTAATAATGTATTTATTTCGTTCGATTATTCCTTTTCTTCTATCCGAAATATTATCAATATTAAGGTTTAGTTTTTTTAGGATAGCGTGTAATTTAACAACCCTTGATTTTTTTGTTTTTAAACTAAGGTTAGTGTCTTCGAAGGTGTAAATTGCTATGCCAAGGTCCTTATGTCCATTCTCAACAAAATAGAAATGTGATTTTACAAGTTTTTTAGGAGTAGAGTTTGCAAATTCCCAATCTTGCTGAGCCTTAATTGTTATTGAGGAAATTAGAATAAAGAATAAAATAATAAAATGTTTCATAATTTTGTGTTTCTATTTATTTGATGATGAGCTTACTTTGCCAACAATAACAGCTATAATTATTGTAAGGTATAACTGCCCTGTTATGCCTGTGATAAGACTAATATTACGTGCCATTGGTGATATGGGTATAATTTCGCCGTAGCCTATTGTAGTTAGAGTAATAAAGCTAAAATATATTGTATCTCCAATATCTTGAATATTAGAAATAGCATCAGGATTAAATATTAGTATAATCGAGTTTAGAATAGTAGCTATAATCCCAATTAAAAGGTATCCGCTTATGGCCTCAATGACTACTTCTAAATTAATCTCTTTGGTGCGGGCAATTTGCAGTATAAGTAGAATAGAAACTATTGTAAAAACTATGCCTGAAAATAAAAAACTACTTAACAGAAATATTTTTGTTTCAGAGAACAATAGTATAACCTGTAATAGTACCCCTATATATAAAAGCGACTTTATTAGTATAGTTCGTTTTTTAATTGCAAAATTAGTTGCGAAAAATATTATTGAATAACTAATAAGGTTCGTAAATTGATAAAAACTACTTTTTAAAAATAATGGGCTGATGAAAATAAATATAAATATACTAGCCAATAAGTATGTTGCTCGAGGAATTTTTAGTAAAAATCTTATCATTAGACAAATGTACATTTTTTGAGTTAGATATTTACGAAATATTATTTTAAATTGAGATGTATAATCGTAGATTATTATGTATATTTGTATTTCAATAGAATATGGTTTAAGATATTGTAATTTATTTATACTAAAATCATGAAAATATCTATCACAATTATAGGGATTATGTTCTCTGTTGCTGTATTGGCACAGGGTATTACGCGCAATAATATTTTTATACAAGCGGGGGGGCCTTTAGGCTTGTATTCTGTAAATTATGATCGGTTTTTAATGGAAGATAAAAAATAAATCTTGCTGTAAGAATAGGGCTTGCATACGATATTAACAATCCTAATACTAGCATAATTGCTCCACTTAGTTTTTCGCTTTTAAAGAATTTGCAGAATAGTCATTATTTGGAATTACGTTTGGCTTTAAGAAATGAATATTCGCGTATTGTACATACATATTCACAAAGATCTGGTATGGGGGATCCTAATCCTACTTATGACAGCTATGAGGAAGTAGAGTATGAATTTACTATATATCCAAGTATTGATATTGGATATAGGTATCAGCCACAAAGCACTGGATTGTTTCTCAATTGTTTGGTTCAATTTATTGGAACTCAAACATATTACACAGAAGATATATGGTATAATAAGCTAACTGTAGGTGTTGGTTATGCATTTTGATTTTTCATTAACCATAAATTAAAACTCCTAGCTTATGAAATAGATTCTTTATAAAATGTACCAAGTAATAGGTTTTTTATTCATAACCTTTGATTTACTGCAAAACTTAAAATTTTAAGGGTTAACAAGCCTTATAGCCTCCTTTTTGACCATTAGACCTAGTATTACATTTTACACATTGATAATGCCACCCTTTCGGGGTTTTGTAAGCAACATTTATCTATATTTAGAATAATATCAGCCCTTTGGGCTTACGTTATTCTAAATATTTGTTTTTTTTAAGTGTAGGCATTCATTAATAGTAGCACGAAATCCCGAAGGGATGAAAGTATTGTAATTCTATAGTGCACAAACTACTTAAAACCCTGAAAGGGTGACATAATACGTATATTTGCACGTTCACAAAGATAATTTGGATTAAAATACGATTAAATCATT
>JAOZPM010000077.1:0-3850 GCA_029932765.1 Bacteroidales bacterium
TCGGCTCTTTTAGGTCGTATGCCTTCTGCTGTAGGTTACCAGCCAACTTTGGCTTCGGAAATGGGTGTAATGCAAGAGCGTATTACCTCTACTAAGCGTGGTTCTATTACTTCTGTTCAGGCGGTATATGTTCCTGCGGATGACCTTACTGACCCTGCTCCAGCTACTACTTTTGCTCACCTTGATGCTACTACAGTATTGAGTCGTAAAATTGCTGAATTAGGAATTTATCCTGCTGTGGATCCTTTGGATTCTACTTCTCGTATTCTTTCTCCTGATGTAGTAGGAGACGAGCATTATAATACTGCTCAAAGAGTTAAAGAGTTATTGCAACGTTATAAAGAACTTCAAGATATTATTGCTATCCTTGGTATGGATGAGCTTAGTGAGGAAGATAAGCAGGTTGTGCACCGCGCACGTCGTGTTCAGCGTTTCCTATCTCAGCCTTTCCACGTAGCAGAGCAATTTACAGGAATTCCTGGTTGTGTTGTTGATATCAAAGAAACTATTAAAGGTTTCAATATGATTATGGATGGTGAAGTGGACGAATATCCTGAAGCTGCATTTAACCTTGTAGGTACTATTGAAGAGGCTATAGAAAAAGGTAAGAAAATTATTGAAGCGGCTAAAAACTAAGCTATGGTAGTTGATGTTATAACACCCGATAAAACACTTTTCTCTGGAAATGCAGGATTAGTTCGTATCCCTGGAATTGACGGCTCTTTTGAAGTGCTTGACCACCATGCGCCTCTTGTTTCTATTATTGTTAAAGGAACAGTAACTATTATTGATGATAAAAAACAAAATCATGATATTGAAGTAAACGGTGGTGTTATTGAAGTTAATAATAATACTGTGAAAATACTTGCTGAATAGATTTGGCTAGTACTATATAAAATATAAAGCTCCTTAAGATTTATTTCTTAAGGAGCTTTTTTTATGTTTTATAAATATCCCATGGATAACTCCACCAATTGCCTATTGCTAAAAGATTACTATCGTACTCTTATGCCATCTCTTACATCATATTGTTGATTGAGATTGCCTTTTCTATCATTAAGCATTTTCAAGAAAGAATCCTTAAAATAATCTGATGGCTGAATTGCATTTTTGTCAATTATGCTTCCGTCTTTATCAATTAGAATAGCCTGTGGAATTACACTTATTTGATAATTATTTATAAATTCATAATTATCTTCCAAGTAAATAAAGTGCCATGGGTATTCGCCATCATTAATTACGTTTAACATATCTTTTTTGCTCCTGTCCAGCGATATATGAATGAAGGTTATTATATCATCAAATTCTTCATAAAGTTCTTTTGTGTATTTCATCTGTGCCAAACATTCAATACATTCGTCATCAAATATTTGAATATAAACGTATTTCCCCTTTTGTGAGCTTAAGCTTATGGTATCGCCTTTATTATCTATAAAACTAAAATCGTAAGTATTTTTACTTTCTAGTCGTTCACGCATATTAATTGCAATTTGCTTATGCTCAGTATTATTTTTGCTAGCACTTATATCATAAAGTATGTTTATTAGCGCCTTTCTGTTAAATGTATTTCTACTATATAATTGTGGAATATTACGCAATATTACCAGTTCTCGCAGATTTTCGTCTTCTAATAATGGGTCTTCCGCCACCAATGCAGATAGTGCCTGATAACTTTGCTGTATATTTATTACCGAATCAAGGCGGATACGTATATTATTACGCATCCTTGTATCAATATACTTTGTCCAAAAAGCATTGAAATACGACATAAATGCAGTATTATTATATGCAATTTTGTCCTCTGCAAAATATGTTTTCACAATATAGTCATCACCATACTGACGACTCATTTTTCTAAATTGTGCCATCTGAATATTTACATATTCTTGCAAATATGGATTAGTATGAATTGCCAAATATTTATTTGCAGCATCTTCAAGGCTATCAACTAATTTGCGACTATTATTTCCTCTTATTAGTGCTAAATGATTCTCACTAGTAAAGTCATCAAATATTATTTTAAGGCTATCAAGCTCTTTATTTAATTCTAAGCCTTCTTCGTTTTTAATGGAAATATTATACATAGGACTTAAATATCCAACAACACTTTTTGGATATAAATCCCTATTATTGAAATTTACTTTATCAATATTTATTTGATAGTCTTTGTATGCTTCTAGTAAAAAGGTTATGCGAAGATATTTTACTTCAATGTGGTAGGTTCTAACTTCTTTATTATTAACACTAAAGGTTAGATTTCCATTATTGTCAAAGTCCACCTTTTTAATAACTTCCCTTTTTAAGGAAACAAGATCCTTATAAGCCCAAATAGTGGCAGTCCGTCCTTCAGCTCCAGGAAAATTTACTGTAACTATGGTTTTTGAAAATAAGGCCTCGCTTATAAATAAAGCGATAAGGATAATAATTATTTTATTGATATTCATATTTTCTTAACGATAAAAAGTGCATTTTGGTATTAAATACTTAAAGGGAATAATTATTAATATTTTTGATAATACACTTTGGCACCAGCTTCGAAATATCGCCTTTATGCTTCACAACATCTCTTACAATAGAAGAGCTTATTGGCGTATGCACGGTGGAGGTGAGCATAAATATTGTTTCAATATTATTATCCATTAGTTTATTAACTTGTCCAATTCCTCTTTCAAATTCGAAATCGGCAGCAGTACGCAGTCCTCTTAAAATGTATTTTGCATCTTCTTCTTTGCAGAAATCAATGGTTAATCCCGAAAATGATTTTACTATTATTTTAGGGTTATTATAAAAGCTCTTTTCAATCCATTGCTTGCGAGTTTCTTCATCAAACATTGAGCTTTTTGTGGAATTTACTCCTATTGCAATAATGATTTCATCAAATAAAGGAAGTGCTCTTTCTATAACGCTTTGGTGACCTATTGTTATGGGGTCAAAACTTCCTGGGAATACTGCTCGTTTCATAGTCCTTTGATTTTTAATTTTTGTAATCTAAGCAAAGGTAAGATATTTTCATTTATGTGTGATTGTCATATTGAGAATCAGTTGGAAATAATTGTGAATAATAATTAAGAAAAAGATTTATTAGTTTTCATGAAGAAAAAAAAAGATAGTTAATAAATTATATCGCACCAATATCAATAAGTTGAATTATTTGTTCAATATCTTTATCCTCACCACTAGGGTCGTATTTGATTTTTAGATTATATCCAAATAATCGGCCTAAGCCTTGCCATAAAACAGCACTTACTGAGCCTCTTAGTTCTTTAAGCAGATTATATGAAGAGTGATTTGTTTCTCTATCGATAAGCTTTACAAGGATTTTTCTTTGTCCAATGGTGAATTTACGAAGTTTGCCTTGGTATTCGGCACGAATTTCTTTTTCGGCTTGCTTCATTCGTTTTTTCAATATTATTTTTATAATAAACGATTAAACAATGGACTACTTGCCTTTTTTTTAATTTCTATGATCTCTTGGTGAAAGATACTTATATGTTTGTATATAATTGAATAGTAGTTATATATGGTAATTATTTATAATATATATAAATTGCAACTATTCTAAAATATACCAATTATTAGGTATTGTTTTTATTTTTTTTAAATTATCTTTGACCGTAACTAGTTTATAATAATAGGATTCTCTATGTTTTATATAAATTTGTATTATAAATTTAATAGCATTTATGAAACAGAGGAGCCGCTAAACATAGGCAAATTGCCATATGACGTTTATTTTATACATTTGAATGCTAAAAATAAAGTAGTAAATCGTATTAAATAAGTAATTTATTATAATGGAATTGATATTTGTATTAGTAGCGGATACCGAAAAGCTGTTAAAAGAGTAGGT
>JAOZPM010000077.1:3950-9688 GCA_029932765.1 Bacteroidales bacterium
AATTATGGAGAAATGACAGGAGTTGGGTCTTATAATAATGACCTTATGCTTTTTTCTGGATATACTGTTCATGAGACAGATGGGGAAATTGATTCTCTAAGTGGAACAGGGTATTTACTTTATATGGAAATGTTCTCAACACAAGGGGAGAAATTCGATATTGGCGACTACCTTTATGATGCTGATGAAACCTACGCAGTTAAAACATTTGATATGGGGACCTTATTAGTGAATTACAATATCCTTAATGATGATGGACTAGAAACTGAAATAGTATCTGGAAAATTAAGTATTTTAAGTAATGGTGCAGAATATGAAATCAGTTTCTCAGGTACAGATGATAAAGATAAAGCCATTACTGCATACTTTAAAGGCTCTTTAAAATACTACGATTATACTAGTAAATCAGTAGATACGAAAAAGAGAAATCTATTCCGTAAATAGAGAATTTAAAAACTTTTTATAATTTGTGATAATTATAAATAATTAGAGCTGATAATGTTAGAAGCCCCTAGTACAATTGTATTGGGGGCTTTAAAAGTAGTCATGATCTGAAGTTTTTGTTTTATGTTCTATGATTAGAGGTTTATTAGAATTTTTTAATAAACTTCTAAACTTTTGAACTTCCGAATTTTTTTTAAAGGGATAAATTATATCGCACCAATATCAATAAGTTGAATTATTTGTTCAATATCTTTATCCTCACCACTAGGGTCGTATTTGATTTTTAGATTATATCCAAATAATCGGCCTAAGCCTTGCCATAAAACAGCACTTACTGAGCCTCTTAGTTCTTTAAGCAGATTATATGAAGAGTGATTTGTTTCTCTATCGATAAGCTTTACAAGGATTTTTCCTTGTCCAATGGTGAATTTACGAAGTTTACCTTCGTATTCGGCACGAATTTCTTTTTCGGCTTGCTTCATTATTCTTTTTCTATCTCTTTCATTAGGAGTAGCGCGTAGAAGGCTGTCGTATCCATCTAATTTTTCGCCGGCAAGTTTTGCATAAGGATATACTTTTTTCACATATCTAATCAATCTAGTATAACGCCTTTTTTGATAGTTATTCTTGAATTTTTTCTGGCTTACAACATAATGGGTCGACAGTTTTATGCTCGAAATAGTGTCGTTATCAACTACAACACCAGGATTTACATAGCCCATTTGTGCAGATGTGCTAATACTGAAGAGTATAAATATAGATGAAAATAAAATGACAATCCGATTTTGCATAGCACAAAAATAAGCAATTATGAAGCCAATATCAAGTGGTATAAGTTTATACTTAGATTACAAACGATTATTTTATCTTTCTGTTAGCATTTATCTTATAATAAAGAAGTAATCTTTGAGAGAAATCATATTCATTATCAAAGAAATGAACAGAAAACTGTAATTGTAATTTAATGCTTTTAGAATTGAAGAAAGATATCTCATTATCGAAGCGAGTATAATTTTGAGCATTATAAAAGTGATCGCCATTTATGAGATTCATTTTGTCGCCAGAATAATGTGTTAGGCGTAACTGATAGAACTTATACTCAAATTCGTATTTTGCATAAAAGCCTTTACTTAATACATACTCTTCGGGTACAGTTTTATTATAAGATAATGCTGGGCCAATATAGAATCGTGAATAAAGCTTATCAGTGAAATCAAGTCCAAAAAGAAAAAGCGCTCCTCTATTCTCTTTAATATGAAAGGATGTATCTTTTACACTAGTTGTACTTTGATGGTACATATACATATAGTTTTCAAAAACTAAATAATTGTATTTAAACTTTCCTGAAGATCCAGCCATAAAGCTCTCATTCGTAGTCTCACTTTGTCTACTGGTCCAATCTATCCAAATATTCTGCTCGCCATATTTATATTTAACATTTAGCATAGCTCCCTCAATAGTTGCGCGGTAGTAGGCAATGGTATCTGTAATTAATATGTCGGGATAAGCTAATCTGTTTAAACGAGGAAAAGCTCCCATAAGAAAATCAATATTTCCTTTTTTATAGTTATAATATATTATTGGAGAGGTCTTAATGTATTGTGAGCTAGTTCCATATTCGTAAAGAAAATCAAGTCCAAAATTCATAAAGTGAACAGAATCAATACTGAAACCAGTTGTTAAACTAAGGTGGCTTCCAAGCATAGTTTGACCTGTATTATAATCATTATAATATTCTCGATTGTCGATGAAATTATTATTTTGAACCTCCCAATATAGAGCATTCTGAGCACTTAATAATAAAGAACTAAATGATAATAATATTAAGAGAATGGACTTTTTCAATTCTTATAATTTATTGTGATGTTAGGTGTTTTTTGGTATAAATAATATAAAAGCAAATATATGGTTTTTTTCAGATTTAATTGTATGAAATTTGCATTTACTAATTGAACTTACGAATGATATTGCAGATTATGGTAATTTAAGGGCGATAGGTTTGCTACTGTTCTAGAATTACTAGAAGGAAACATCCCGCGACACAGAGTAAACGCATTTTAATAGTAGGTTTTAATATATTGATAATTACATAATACAAGAAATTAAATAATTACATTCATAAAAAGTCATCGAATTACACTAATTCGGGTAATTCGGGTAATTCGATGATAAATAAACAGCTTATGGATTATGTCTATGGTTACTTTATTAGATGTTATAAGGTGTTAACGTATAATCAAGTAAACGCATAAACGCATAAACAAAATGAAAAGTATGCGTTTGCCATGAATATTACATAGGTCATTTGTAATTAGTAATCGAATTATTTTATCTTTGCCAATTATAAATATTAAAAAATACACAAATGAACAAAATCTTTACCCTAATAGCAGTATTTGTACTGTTTTCAACAGTTTCTATAGCACAAAATATGAGTGCATTATATGAAAAACTGAATACATCTGTAGTTGTAATTAAAGTTATGGAAAGTAAAACCAAAGGCACAGGAAAACTACATGAGAAGGTTTCGTATGGTGCTTTGGGTACAGGAGTACTTATTAGTAATGATGGTATTATTCTTACAGCTGCTCATGTTGTAAATAATGGTGATAAAATAAAAGTTGTTTTTTCTGATGGACAAGAATTAATGGCTCAAGTTGAAGGTTTATCAAAATTGGCAGATGTTGCAAAAATTAAAGTGATGGGAGTAATAAAGAACCCTCAACCTGCAAAAATGGGAGATAGCGACAAAACACGTATTGGTGATGAGGTTATTATTATTGGTAACCCAATGGGTTTAGAGCATTCTCTTTCGGTAGGTTATATTAGTCAGAAAAAAACACATAAATCTAAAACAAGTGGTTTTAATAGATTAGAATTTTTTCAGACAGATGCTGCAATAAATACTGGTAATTCTGGAGGCCCAATGTTTAATATGGATGGTGAGGTAATAGGAATTGTAAGTTCTATTATGTCTCGCTCTGGTGGTTTTGAAGGTATTGGTTTTGTTGCAACTATTAATATTGTTAAAGATCTACTAATTAATCAACGTAATACTTGGCTTGGAATGGATTCTCAAATATTATTTGGGCCATTAGCTTTTGCTTTAAATGTAGAGCAAGGTGGAGGTGTTCTAATAGAGAATGTTACTAAGAATTCTCCTGCTGATTTTATGGGACTAAAAGGCGGTTCTATTATTGTTCTTATTGGTACAGAAGAACTTGTTGTTGGAGGAGATATTTTATTGGAAATTGATGGAAAGAAACTTGATAGCCCTGATAATATATTGATAGCATTGGATTATCTAAATGCTTTAGAATTAGGCTATAAATATACTCTTAAAGTATTAAGAATGGGGAAAGTAGTTGACATTAGTTGGACCGTAAAGTAATCCCTAGATAAAAAATGATAAAGCCGTTGATTTGATAGTTATTAACTATCAAATCAACGGCTTTTTATTCAACAAAAAATATCCCACCACTATCTATAAGTTTTCCTTCTGATAGTTCTATAATTGTAAATCCTTTTTCTTCACAAAACATTCTTATTTTTTTGCTTTGCGAATGATTATTTAAACTTCCCGTAAAAAAGATTTTATCCCTGTAAATACCTGCGCAACCTCCAATAAAACCATATTCAAAACCTTGGAGAATAATATCTTTGGTTTTGATAATAAGAGCTTTCTTAAAATGGTTTTCTAAACCATGATCACTGGTAATAATAGATTCATTATCAATAATTATGGAATTGCACCTTGCATAAGATTGCTTGGTTTGTATCCATTTTTTATCCTTTGAAAACTCCAGTATATTTGTATCACAATATTTATTATTGCCAATAAAGATATTGTTATAAGTTGCGATATTATATGCAGTTGTAAGTGGATATTTTGCCCCTAAATCTTTATTGCCATACTCAAATGCTATTCTGCATTCTGTTAGTTTATTAATTAGAGATATGGGAGTTTGAGGAGCAATAATTAGTTTTTTATTATTCTGAAAAATAAAAATATCTGGATGTCCAGAAATGGCATCATAAACTATATTTGAGGTTTCTAATTCATAAACTTCCCCATAATTATTTAGTTTTTCCTTGGCCTCAGTAGGAAGTTTTTTATCAATAATAATCAACATTATATTCTAGTTTTATAAGATTATTATTAATGCTAAATTTAACTCTGTAGAACTCTTCAAAGAGGCGTTTCTTATTTGCAGCTTTATATCCAATGGCGTAATTTAATTGTTTTGGTGCTACATTTACCTTAATTTTTTGTTCTGATGATTTATCGTTAATCAGAAGTTGTAACTTTTGCCACCAGACTTCTGTCATAACTTTTTCTTTAAAGTTATACATATTAGGACCAGCAATAAGTTCGTTCTCTAACAAATTATTATCAGGGTAGAGTCCAATTCTAAGAATTTTTACATCATTTGCATCAAATATTTTATAGATTTTGGCACTTTGCTGTATCGCATTCTCAGTAGTCATTGCTGTGTATTTGCCTTTATTGTATAAAGTATGCAATGATGTATCTTTTATTATTAGTGTGGGATATATGCGAGTTTCTTTGGCTCCTAATTTTACGATTTTATGGGCGGTTTCCATGGCTTTTTCTAACGAATCGCCAGGCAGCCCTAGCATCATCTGTAGCCCAAGTGTAAATCCATTGCTGAGTATTAATTTACTAGCATCTTCCACCGCCTTGAAGTCATGACCTCTATGGCTTTTAGCCAATACGCCATTGTCAAGCGATTGAGCACCAAGTTCAATATTTGTAACATTATACTGTTTAAGAATATCTAGTATTTCTTGACTAATATTGTCGGGTCTTGTGGAGATTCTTATCCCACTAATACTACCATTCTGAATATATTTTTGGGTAAGTTTTAGGAATTCTATTTGTTCTTCAATGGGCATTGCTGTAAATGTGCCGCCAAAAAAAGCAATCTGTATCTCTGAATTTCCTTTTGGGATACTTTCTAAATAGTCCTCTATTGTAGTTATTATCTCTTCAAAATTTACAATCTCCGTTTTGCCAGTAATTTTTTGCTGATTGCAATAGATGCACTGAAAAGGACAGGCTCTCTCAGGAATAAAAATTGGGATATTATAATGTCGAAGCACCTTTCTATGATTTTATATTTTAATTAACTAAAGGCCTGTCCTGAGCTTGTCGAAGGGCTAAAGGCTAAATTGATTTTTCAACGCCTTACCATATTTTACAATTCTTTACTACCTTTTACAACTCCTTACTACACTTTACCCTATTTTACAACTCCTTACTACACTTTACC
>JAOZPM010000077.1:9788-14824 GCA_029932765.1 Bacteroidales bacterium
TATTTTCCAACTCCTTACAACCCCTTCTCCTTTCTCTATTCACCCTTCACTATTAAACTACTGTCCAACTAGTCCTCTACCTTTTTTATGAATAGTATTTGTGCGAAGGCCATCAGCTATTGTTCTGTCGAGTAGCCCATTTACAAAAACACTGCTTCGTGGTGAGCTAAAGTGTTTTGCTAGTTCAATCATCTCATTAAGCGTAACTTTTAGTGGAATGGAATCAAAGTGAAATATCTCTGCCATTCCCATTCTAAGTAGAATTAAATCCATGGTAGCAATACGATCAAATTCCCAGTTATTAGATTTGGTTTCTATTATTTCATTAAATTTTTCAGAATTAAGAATTGCTTCTCTAACAAGATTTATTACAAAGTCTTTGTCTTCGGCTATCTTTGATTTTGATTCTCCTTTGAATAAGGTTGGGAGCTTTTGACTAATATCTGTATTCTCAGTATAAGAGTGGATTGTGATATTTACCATTGCTAAACTCATATAGAAATCCTCACTCCACATTGAATTTATTTCTTCAAAATATGAGCGCATTACATCATTCTTTATCAAATGATTTCTAACAAGAATTAATATAATCTCTTTATCATTATCATAAGTACTTTCGTTGCGCTGCATGTATTTTGCATACTCTTTGCTAGAGCGAAATTCATGTACAATATTGCGGATAGTATCACTAACCAACGACCAAGAAATTTTTAGATTATCTTCCTTAAGAATAAAATCTTTATTCATCTCAATTTGATGCAAAAACTTGTTTTCTATAAAACGAGTATTTGGATTTAAATCTTCTGGAGTTGGAATGTATTTATTCTTAGAGGCTTCTAACGACTCTTCTGCAAAACGGCGTATTGCCACTAAAAAAGATAATTGGTAGATGTATAAATCATAAAGCTTGTCAAGATTCTTAACTAATTGTGTTTCTGTAGTAAGTAAGTTAGTTTCACCTGATTGAAAGTGAGCGTATAATGACTGTAGCGCTTTGATTCTAAGTTGTCGTCGATTTAGCATAATAAAGAACTTTTAAATATATATGTAAATTGTTTCTATAATAAATTTAAGATTGCAAATTTAGTGTTTTTTTTAATTCAGAGATTAATTATTATTAATGTTTAAATGATATTTGGAAGGTTTCGAATCCTAAATTTTAGTAGTTTAGCATTATTATTGAATCTAATCCTTTTAACGATGAAAATATCTAATAAATTATTATTATTATTTGCTCTTAGTTTTGTTTTTAGTAGCTCCAAAGCTCAGCAAGAAAAGTATGTGTTTATTCATAAAGAAGTACAAAAAGCTATTGATAATAAAACACGTAGCAATAATGGAACTGTTGGTGAAAGCTATTGGCAGAATTTCTGTAATTACGATATAAAGGCAGAAATTTTTCCTGAAGAAAAGCTTATTAAAGGTGTGGAAACGCTATCATATTTTAATAATAGCCCCGATACTTTAAAACGACTTTATTTTTCAAATATTCAGGATCTTTTTAAGAAAGGAGTTCAGCGCGATTGGGATATGGGTAAAGTTGATTTGCATGATGGTGTTAAGATTAATTCGATTATTATTGATGGAAATGAGATAAAGCTAGACCCAGAAGATAGAAAGGTTTTCAATAAGAGTACTGATATGATAGTTATTCTTGATAATTATTTTGAACCAAATTCGGAGCATGAAATTATTATCTCTTGGATCAATATTATTCCAAAATATATTACAATAAGGAATGGTGTCTATAATGAAACAAATTATATGCTAGGATATTGGTTTCCGAAAATGAAGGTTTATGACGATGTGTATGCTTGGGCCAAAATACCTCATACAGGCATGGCTGAATTTTATCACGAGTTTGGAAATTATAATGTTGAAATTACAACTCCTGAAGATTATAAACTTTGGTCTACAGGGCTTTTGCAGAATGCTAGTGATATATATAAAAAGCATATTATTAAGAGATTAGAGAAGTCATATAAATCAGATAAGGTTATTAATATAATTACTGCCAAAGACAATAAAGATAATAATGTATTAAAGAATAAAGGAAAAAATACATGGGTTCTTAAAATGGATACTGTTCCTGATTTTGCTTTTGCAATTAGTAAAGATTTTATTTGGGATGCAACAAGTGTCGATATTTTAGGAAATAGAGTAATGGTTAATGCTGTTTATAAGGTCAACTCTAAGGATTTTCATCAGGTAGCAGATATAACAAGAAACATAATTGATTATTTCAGTAATACAAACCCTGGTATAGCATATCCTTATCCACAAATGACAGCCTTCAATGGTGGTGGAGGAATGGAATATCCTGCCATGGTTAATGATGGGGATAATGATAATTTGGAAGGCACTTTATATCTTACAGCTCATGAGGTAGGCCATACGTATTTCCCTTTTAATACAGGGCTCAATGAGCAGCGCTATGCATGGATGGATGAGGGCTTAATTACTTATTTTCCAAGGAAATTTGTAAGAGATTATTTAAAAGACTCTTCATATATTCTTCATCATTCGTTGATAAGTTCTTATAATAGAATGGCAGCTACAGATTTGGAAATTCCACTTATGGTGCCTTCTTATAATACAGGGACGGCATATCGCTACCATGCATATAATAAATCATCAGTTGCTTATTACGAGTTATGTAGTTATTTGGGTGAAGATGTATTTAATAAAACATTGCAACAATTTGCTTTTGAATGGGAGCATAAACATCCTTCTGCTTATGATTTTTTCAACACTTTTAACTCTGTAAGTGGCGAAAATTTAAGTTGGTTCTTTAACCCATGGTTTTTTGAAATGAAGAATGCTGACTTAGCAGTGGGGGAATTAACTAATAATAAACTTCAAATACTCAATAAAGGCGGATTGCCAGTTGCTATTCGTTTAAAGATATATGATGGTAATAAGGAGAAACAACTTCACTTTAAGGCTAATGTTTGGAAAGGAAGTAATGTTTATGAAGTAGAAATTCCTGAAGGGTTTAAACTAAAGAAAGCAGAATTGAGTACATTGGATACTCCAGATATTAATTTGGATGATAATATAAAGGAGTTTTAATAATTTGCGAAATATCTATATTAAATATAATAATACTTTACCCATTCGAAATATTGATTACGATTATAAAATTAAAGATGGCTCGCATATGATGGTATTAACTAGGGCTGCTGAAATAAATATACTCATTAATAAAATATTGATGTCTAAATAATGCACATTATTATGGAAAAAACGCTAATTTAGCTCCACCTTACTTCGGTACAATTTTTCTAAGTAAAAATCACTCAGTAGGGCGGAGCTAATGATGATTACGATTATTTATCATATTCCCATTCACACTGATTAGTTACATTCTCTTTTTTATTAGTTTAAAGCCCATAAAGGCACAGATTAAATTAGCATATGCTAATCCTGAAATAACATGGGATGAAGATTATGCTATGTTCTTTACGAATAGAACATTACTGAAAGATAAAGATGGAAATGTTCATTTTAAGAACCATACAACTAAGCAAACTAATTCATTATACTTTTGTAATTATATGTTTGATAATGATAGTATAGAGCTAAATTATCAAGTTGTTAATGAGTCAAATCACTACCCTAAAAATAATATAGAGCATAATGTTTTTTATGATTTTTACGAAAATCAGAGGATGAAGCGTGAAGTCAAAAACTTCTATTTTGTAGTTGGTGGATATGGAAAGACTTTTAATAAACAAATAGGTAGTTATATGCATCGACTTAAGCAGTTTTATGGAGACACCATTTTTCGCCAAGCCGATGTGGTTGTTTTTGCATGGGGAGATGAAGATTTAGCTTTCAGGTATTGGAATGGTGTGCGAGCATCGAAATGAGGTGCTGCTGATTTTTCTATATTTCAGCATATGCTCGATGAGTTTGTTAGCGATTCTATTTATTTTCAAACTCATCCTGATGATTTTACTATTTCAATTCTATTTTCGTCAATGGGAAACTATCTGTTTAAGGAATATATTGAAGAGCGTGAGCGTTTGAATATTCCTCTAGTTAAAACATATAATAAGATTGTTTTTATGGGGAGTGTTGCTCCTCGTAATTGTTTGAAAGAAGGGGAAACCTTTGCTAAGCTTGATCAAATGACCGACTCTGTGGATTTATATGTGAATCATAAAGATGCACTACTGTGGATGTCGGGATTGATGCATTTGAGGGGTCGCCTAGGCCGTAAAGGGCCTAAGGACTTAGCAAAGGTGCCTGATTTTGTAAATGTTCTTAATGTAGATTCACTTATAGTGCTGTAAGATTTACCAGGTCTTGGCCACGACTATTTTCTTACAAACACAAAGGTGAAATCTCGTATTTTGGGAAATATTAAAAAAAATATTGAAGAAAAAGATAAAGGCGATGTTATTGATGAGTAGCTATTATTTAAAAGGTCTATTTTATTTATAATGTAGACCTGTCAGTTGATTGGTACTATATGGATATTTCTTAAAATCTCCTGATAAAAATAACCTTCCCTAGATAATTATATCACCTAGAAATGCTGGAGTAAGATATATGCTGTCATTATCTTCTCTGTCTACCATTATGCTGTGTAATGGATTTAAACTTAATTTATAAGTACTATCAACCTTAATTATTGAAGAATTATCTGAATTATTAATGGTTTTGGGATTGGTCTTTAAGGATAATAATGTCCTCCATGAATTTAGATCAACCCTTTTAATGTCAATTACATAGTAATATTTTAACAGATTACTATCTATTTTAGTGATTATAAATTCATTATTTGTGTAATTATTTTGGCAATATGAATTTATATTTAAAGAAAGAAAAATTGAGAAGGTGATTATATATATGTAAAGCTTCATATTAATATATATATATGTTTTTTTAAGTCTTTATTTAGTTCTATTTTGCCAAATATTGGGGTTTAATTTAGTATTTAATATTGCGTATATTCTGATAGTTTTATTTTTATTATTAATGGAATAATGAATCATATATGGGAAAACTTTTATAGGTAAACACCTAAC
>JAOZPM010000188.1:0-4004 GCA_029932765.1 Bacteroidales bacterium
AAAAAAAGCCCTTATGTTTCCATAAGAGCTTTTGTGAAATATTATTGAGATAATACTAGTATCTGTAGTGGTCAGCCTTATAAGGGCCGCCAACTTTAACGCCAATATAATCAGCTTGTTCTTTTGATAATTTAGTTAGGTTTACGCCAATTTTTTCTAGGTGTAAACGAGCAACTTCTTCATCCAAATATTTTGGTAAACGATAAACGCCAACTTCATATTCGTCTTTCTTTTCCCAAAGGTCAATCTGAGCTAAAGTTTGATTTGTAAATGAGTTACTCATTACAAACGAAGGGTGGCCAGTAGCACATCCTAGGTTTACTAAACGACCTTCTGCAAGAAGGAATATAGAGTGACCATCAGCAAACTTATACTCATCTACCTGAGGTTTGATATTTATTTTTTGAATACCAGGAAGAGCTTCCATTGGTACTACTTGAATTTCATTATCGAAATGACCAATATTACAAACAATTGCTTGGTCATTCATATCTTCCATATGCTGTGCAGTTATTACATCTTTATTACCAGTAGTGGTAACAAATATATTTCCTTCTTTTACAGCTTCTTCCATAGTTGTTACTTCAAAACCTTCCATAGCTGCTTGTAAAGCACATATTGGGTCAATCTCTGTTACAATTACACGTGCACCATAAGAGCGCATTGAGTGAGCCGAACCTTTACCAACATCGCCATAACCGGCAACAACAACAACTTTACCAGCAATCATTACATCAGTAGCTCTTTTGATACCATCAGCCAAACTCTCACGACAGCCGTATAGGTTATCAAATTTAGACTTAGTTACAGAATCGTTAACATTAATTGAAGGAACTAAAAGTTCATTATTATCAAACATTTGATATAAACGGTGAACTCCAGTAGTAGTTTCTTCAGAAACACCTTTCCACTCTTCAACAGTGCGGTGCCATCTTTTATTATCTTCTTTAAGATTAGCACGTAATAACTTAAGTACTTCTTCTTCTTCAACGCTATCTGCTTTTACATCCAAAGTGCTAGCATCTTTTTCTGCAGCAAACCCTCTGTGAATAAGCTGAGTTGCATCGCCACCATCGTCAACAATTAGTTGTGGTCCTTTCCCTTCAGGAAATAATAATGCTTTGGAAGTACACCACCAGTATTCTTCAAGAGTTTCGCCTTTCCATGCAAAAACAGGAACTCCAGCTGCTGCTATTGCTGCCGCTGCATGATCTTGTGTTGAGAATATATTACAACTTGCCCATCTTACATCTGCACCCAAATCAACTAGAGTTTCAATAAGTACTGCGGTTTGAATAGTCATATGTAAAGACCCCATAATACGAACATCCTTTAAAGGTTGCTCTTTGCGGTGCTGAGCACGAATAGCCATTAAACCTGGCATCTCTTGTTCGGCAATTTCAATTTCTTTGCGACCCCAATCTGCTAAGCTGATATCCGCAATTTTGTAATTTGTATTTGACATTATATCTAAGTTTATTTTGTTGTTTCTTATTTGAAAATAGGCTGCAAATGTAGTTATAATATATATAGGTTTTTAATGCTTTTTAGACATTATAAAGTATTGAAATAACGGAAAATTTAGGAGTAAAAAAAAACCTGCAATTTGGGAAATTGCAGGCTAATATCTATTAAAACAAAAAGTCTAAATCAAGCATTGTAATTTTTCAGAATATACACACACAATATGAAAAAATTACAATATTTTGAGTTAATCTTAGTAAAACAAAAATATTAAACACCTAATCCACGTTTAAAAAACTTTAATGTGCTTGATAGACTTTCTGTTTTCTATCTAATAAGACGAAAGTAATTTGTTGAATCTTTGGTACATTTCGATTTATTTGTGAAATATTTATAAAATACTATCTCATAATAATTCATATTTATGTAGTATTATATATAAAATTATTTATAAAAATATAGCAATCAATATATTATAGTTTATTTGTTTAAAAGCTAAAGTTCATAAAAATTAAATAATACTATTTTTGTCGAGGGTTTTATTCTTTTTTTTTAAAATACTCAAAAAATTAAGCATTCCTTTTAAGGTTTTATTTACCTTTGTAATTCTTTACTAAAATTTTATATTTACCATAATTTTTAGGATTTTTTAAAACCAAATAATATAAATAATAATATGCATATTGCTATAGCAGGAAATATAGGCGCTGGTAAAACTACCCTAACGCGCCTATTGGCCAAACACTTTAAGTGGGAAGCCCATTACGAGGATGTTGAAACTAATCCCTATTTAAATAGTTTTTATGAAGATATGCAACGATGGTCTTTTAATCTGCAAGTGTATTTTTTGAATAGTCGCTTGCGCCAAGTAGTTGATATTCGTAATAGTGGCAAAACAGTAATTCAAGATCGTACAATATTTGAAGATGCTTATATATTTGCTCCCAATTTGCACGAAATGGGCTTAATGCCTTCTCGCGATTTTGAGAATTATGAAACTCTTTTTGAGCTGATGTCTTCATTTGTTGATGCGCCTGATTTATTAATTTATCTGCGCTCCTCGGTTCCTAATCTTGTTAATCAAATACAGAATAGGGGAAGAGATTATGAGAATTCTATCCGTATTGATTACCTTAAAAGCTTGAACGAGAGATATGATAAGTGGATTGATGGTTATGATGAGGGTAAACTACTTATTATTGATGTAGATAATTTGGATTACCGTAATAATGCTGAGGATTTGGGCTTTATTATTGATAAAATTAATGGTGAAATAAACGGATTATTCTAAAATATTATGTCAATAATTGCTGTTATTCCTGCCCGCTACCAATCAACTCGTTTCCCAGGGAAGCCTCTTGCTATAATAGAGGGTAAGAGTATGATTCAACGCGTTTATGAACAAGCTATTAAAGTGAAAGCTTTGGATAAAGTGGTTGTTGCTACAGATGATGATAGTATTTTTGAGCATTGCAATTCATTGAATATCAATGTTGTTATGACATCTGTAGATCATAATAATGGAACTGAAAGGATTACGGAAGTAGTTAAAAAAGAAAAACAATCTTTCGATTATGTTTTAAATATACAAGGTGATGAGCCTTTTGTTCATATTGAGCAAATTGCTAATCTTTGCGAGATTATTTCATCTAATAAATACGATATAGCAACTCTTGCAAAAGAGATTAGTGATGAGGCTGAAATAAATTCACCAAATACTGTAAAACTTGTTATTAGCAATGGTGGTAAAGCCTTGTATTTTTCGCGATACGGAATTCCGTATGAACGTAATGCTGGGCACCGACTAATGTATAAACATATCGGAATGTATGCTTTTAAATATAATGTTCTTTTGGAACTTGAGAGCTTAAAGCCTTCAATACTTGAGCAAAGTGAGTCGCTGGAGCAACTTAGGTGGTTAGAAAATGATTATACCATTGGTGTTGCTAAAACGGACTTTGAGAGTTTTGGAATAGATACTCCTGAGGATATAAATAGTGCATTAAAGAAAATAAAAAGATAATATGCAAAAAATAAGTACTCATATTCGTAAATTGCTTTTTGATAATTCTAAAGTAATTATTAATGGTCTAGGATATTTTGAAGCAATAGAAGATAAAGCTTATCACCACCCTGTGGGCCATGATTTTACTCCTAAAAATAAGAAGATATCTTTTCGTTTGGATAAAAATGCGAAAGATTCAATGCTTGCTGAGTCATTGGGAGGCTCAAATGCCAATAATGAGATACATGATTTTGCACAAAAGGTAATAAAAGATCTTATTGCAGGAAAAAAAGTTGTGCTTGAAGGTATTGGAATTATTTATAAGCATGAGAAAGGCAATGTGCTATTTACGCAAGATGAAGAGGTTGTTTTTGATAAAGAGTTCTTTGGTTTAGCAGGCTTTCATCAAGACCCAATTAGTAAAGAAGCGGCAGTGCCTGTTGCTGTGCCTATTGCAGTGCCTGTTGCGAAACCTGTTGCGGACCCTTCGATAAAAACTCAGGAGGTTGAGGACCCTTCGATAAAAACTCAGGAG
>JAOZPM010000078.1:0-14519 GCA_029932765.1 Bacteroidales bacterium
TAATACCGAATACAATGTTTAAGCTTAGTTTTATCACTCTAAATCCTGTAGTGCTATTTAATATTTGTTGAGTCCAGTCTAAAAACAAACAAAACCAAAAAAGTTTCTTTTTGACATATGTTTATTTTTTTCAATTAATTGATGCTAAGACATCACTGAATATCAAAAAATAAAAATCTCGTAAAAAATAACTCTTTTTACTTGCCTGGCTTGGCATACAGGTGCTTGTGCCTGTTCTTAGACTGGACTCTTTGTTTATTTGCTTATACGTTGTCATTTTATGAGATAAACTAACGTAAATCCATAAATTATGCTAAAAGAATGTTTAGAGTTACTATTAAACAATTCCTCAAATAAACAGTTATACTTAGCCGACATAGAAATTTGTAATATTAAACGCATCTTTTGCACCTATTCTTCTTTATAATTTATATCCGTAGCTACGGCTATGCAAAGAAATTATGCATCGACTAGGCACAAAATAAGCTATTTACTAAATACAATTTTCTATCACGGCTTAGTATAAACAATTGAATTACATATAATTAATAAGTAAATTGATGTAGTACAGTTAGTAATTGAAAAAAGCGTGAGTTTGCCCTGCCTACTTAGTGTCTGCAAGAAAACTACCTGTTTTTGTGTCTTTGATAAGAAAACGTCAAAAACAAGGCTTTTGAAGTTTTTGAAACTAAGGAGTGCTGACGTAAGCTGTCAGTATGACTGTTTCAAAAACGAGAATAACGCCGTATTTGGCATTTTCTTGCAAAGACTACTTAACTCTATTAATTCTCATTGCTTTAAGCAACCATTTCGAAAGTGGCTTATTTGGATCTCTTTTTTCAAGATTAACACCAATTCCTAGGGCTTTTATTATTGGTAACTTAAAGGTTTCTACAAATTCTATTGGTGTACCATCGGGGTCCGAAACATAGGCAAAATGACCTGCCGCAGTGCCCATATCAAAAGAATCTTGAGAATCTACCGTGAAATCAAAACCATTGGCAGAACAATCGCTCTTTACTTTAGCCATATTATGAACATCAAAGCAAAGGTGGATAAATCCAGGATCTCCCCAAATTCTATTTTCATAAATTTTACGAACTGGCGCGTCAATAACTTGTACTAATTCCAATTCTGAAGGTCCTAATAGTGGCGCAAAAGCACCCGTAGCTTTTTGTGCTGGGCGCAATAAAATTCTCCTAGCTTTTTGTGCTCCTCCTGGCAAATCAGCAAAATCCTTAAAAACTTCCGTTTTATCATAAACCACATTGGAATAGCCAAGTGTATCAGAGTATAATTTAAGGGCAGCATCAATATCGCTAACTCCTATAATAGCACCTAATGCACCACCGGTGGCAGAATTTGTTTTATCAAAAACATAATCATTTTCAACCACCTGAAATATATTATTGAATGGGTCTTTCAAAAAGAAGTGCTTTTTACCCATTGGATCCATAACCAATTCACTCAATAAATCTAAATTTTGAGCTTTCATAGTATTATATGCAGCCTCTACATCAGAGGTTTTTTGTTTGCCAATGAATATTCCTAAGTCACCCAATTGAACTTCAAACTTTGGTTTGGCAGGGGTTTTTCCCGTATGTTGCCAAATCTCAAAACCTCCTCCAGATTGTAAGTTTATAGCCAAAACAGCATGACGAGGTCGAGGTTCTCCTTCGGTATAAAACTTCATCAACTCAGCTACCGCAGCCTCTTCAAAGGCTTTAATATCCATGCCAAAATGCTTGCGATACCAAGCCCAAGCTTGATGTACATTTTCTACTCCTACTCCTATTTGTTGAATTCCGTATATTATTTTATCATCCATTATCTTCTGTTTTTGGAGGTTATTCTTAACGAAAGCAAATGTAGTAAAATACATTGTCAAATTATTTAAGTTTTATCTACTTAATAAGATAGTGTTTTTATTAGTATTTTTGTTATTCTCTTATTATAAACAAACCCATGAAAAAAACTTTGTTTTTTCTTATTATTGCATACTCCATATCCTTTGTGGCTTGCAATAAAAATAATAATATGGAATATCAAAGTGGAGGTATTGTTTTAAATTTTGACGACCATTATGTTCAAGAATGGATGAGAGCCGACTCATTACTTAAAAAGTATAATTGGAAAGCTACATTTAACGTAACTATGATAAAGAAACTAGATGCGCAACAAATAGAGTGGTTGCAGTATTTAGAGTCAAAGGGGCATGAGATTGCTAACCACGGACTTAATCATAAAGAGGCTGTAGAATATATTTCAAAATATGGAATGGATAAATATTTGAACGATGAAGTTGATTCAATGACATATCTTATGAACCAAAAGTTCAATAAAATAACGTCCTTTACATATCCAGGTGGGAGTAGAAATAAAGAAATTGATTCAAAACTGTTTGAGCGATTCAGTATTCTAAGAGCAACAATTTATGGCACAGAGGTTCCTAAGAAACAAAGGTGTTTTTTCAATGGCTCGCACTTGGTTTTTGCTTTAGGAATAGATGAAAATTACGAACATTATAGCAAAGGGTATTTAGAAGAATTGCTGAAATATACTAGAGATAACGACTATATTTTAATATTATACGCTCATCATATTACAGAATCTGTTGATGGAATATACCAGATGAAACTATCTACATTAGATTATATTTGCGATTATGCGAAAAGTAATAATATAAAGTTTATGACATTATCTGACTTAGCAGAATTATAATCTAATTTGTTTTAATTCTAACTTTGAGATTCAGAGCTTTAAACTATTTAAACCTATAAACAATTTTAACACTTTAGTAATTTAATAATTCATCATTTTAATATTTAAGTAATTTACCAATTAACATTTCCCCTATCTTAGCTTTTTAGAATTTTACAATAAACAAAGAGTATGAAAATTAAAAGCATAGGAGTATTTTGTGGATCAAGCGTTGGTGCTAAACCCATTTATTCTCAAAAAGCAAAAGAACTTGGTGAGCTTATGGCTTCTCAAAACATTGATTTAATATATGGTGGTGGTAATGTAGGGCTTATGGGCGTTATTGCTGATGCTACTCTATCCAAAAAAGGCAATGCCATTGGCGTAATGCCTACTGCTTTGCTAGAAAAAGAGGTTGGGCACGAGTCGTTAACTAAGATGCATATAACAGAAAATATGAGCGACCGCAAAAACTTAATTACTGATCTTTCGGATG
Source organism: Bacteroidales bacterium (assembly GCA_029932765.1). Classification (GTDB taxonomy): domain Bacteria; phylum Bacteroidota; class Bacteroidia; order Bacteroidales; family UBA1556; genus UBA6267. The sequence continues at coordinate 3,197 of JAOZPM010000078.1, forward strand.
CTTTTATTGCTATGCCCGGTGGTTTTGGAACTCTTGATGAGGTAATGGAGGTATTAACTCATTTTCAGCTAGGATTTTCTGAAAAACCTGTTGGTTTCCTTAATGTTGATGGTTTTTATGATTCTGTAATTACCCTTTTTGACCAAATTCTTGACGAGAAATTTATGAAAGCAGAGCATCGTAATAATGTAATTTTTGAATCGGAACCAGATGTACTGCTCAAGGCTCTTCATGAGTTTAAACCACATAATGTAGATTCGAAATGGATAAAAGACTTGAAAAATAAAAACACATATTAGTATATGAATGTAATAGGAATAACAGGAACTTTAGGAGCAGGAAAAGGTACTATTGTAGATTTACTAAAAGAAGAATATAATTATAAACACTATTCTGTTCGCGATTATTTGATAGGAGTAATTCAAGAGCGGGGTATGGAGGTTAATCGCGATTCAATGACTATTGTTGCAAATGAGCTTAGAAGCAATAATTCTCCTTCATTTATTACTGATGAATTATATAATAAGGCCATAAAGAATAATGTAAATTGCATTATTGAGAGTATTCGAACTCCTGGCGAAATTGATTCGTTACGAGCAAAGGGCTCCTTCTATCTGTTTGCCGTAGATGCCGATAGTAATATTCGCTATAATAGAATACAAATTCGTAAATCAAGCACCGATAATGTAGATTATAATACATTTATAGCCAACGAAGAGCGCGAAATGAATACCAACGATCCCAATAAACAAAATCTTGCAAAATGTATTTCAAAGGCTGATTTTGTTTTTAATAATAATGGAGATTTAGATGAACTAAATAATAAGGTTAGAGCGGTGATTTCTAATATAAATAAATAAGACAATATTCTCCTACAATTATATAAAGAACGCATTTTATAAAGTAAAACAGCATCATGACGAAAGAAGAAACAAAGCATATACGCCCATCGTGGGATGAGTATTTTATAGAATTAGCCGATACTGTGGCACGACGAGCAACCTGTGATAGAGGACGTAGTGGCTGCGTTATTACTAAAGAAAAGCAAATACTAGTAACCGGCTATGTTGGCTCCCCAAGGGGGTTGGCTCATTGCGACGATGTGGGGCATTTATTTAAAAAATTAATTCATGAGGATGGCCACGTTACTCAACATTGTGTTCGTACTGTACATGCCGAACAAAATGCCATAACTCAAGCTGCCCGCAGAGGAATTGCCCTTGACGGCTCTACCCTTTATTGCAGAATGACTCCGTGTAGAACTTGTGCAATGCTAATTATCAATTGCGGTATTAAGCGTGTGGTTTGTGAAAAAAAATACCATTCTGGAGAAGAGTCTGAAGCTATGTTTAAAGAGGTTGGCCTTGAACTGAAGTATATGAGTGAAGAAATTCAGCAATACGCTGGACAAAAGGTTGATAATTCTGACCTTTTTAAGGATAGAGATTAAGAAAAGAAATCAAAACTAAATTCAATCTTTTTACTATTGTAAAAATAACTAATTTTGTAAAAACTGTATAATATATGACTTGGAATTCTGACAAAACATACAGATTAATAGGTGTTATTCTATTTTCGGCATTCATTTGGTATTTTACTTCTATATTAGTCTATCTAATATTGGCCTCACTAATCGGAGTTGTTTCTCAACCCTTAATGCGTTTATTAGGAAAAATTAAAATCAAGAAAAAATCTCTTCCAAACTCAATAAGTGCCGCCATTAGCATGATTGTTATGCTATTGATTATAACGGGTTTTCTTGCAATACTTATTCCCGCTATTAACTCACAAACAACGGCTCTTATGAAAGTTGATTACGTCTCCATAGGTGATAATATTGGGGAAAATCTTCAATTATTAGAAACTAAACTTCGCCAAATTGGCACCCTTGATGAGACTGAAGAAATTGAACATAGAATTGGAGAAAAACTTAAGGATTTAGTTTCAAGTATTCAATTAAACAATGTTTTTAGTGGATTAGTTAGTACTACCGGAAGTGTTTTTATGGGAATTTTCTCCATACTTTTCCTTTCCTTTTTCTTTATACAGGATAATAAGTTATTTACACGTATTGTTATGCTTTTTATTCCTGAAAACAAATACAAGCAAACAAATAATATTCTTGAAAAAATAAACCTAATGCTTACACGGTATTTTGCCGGAGTGCTTATTGAAGTAAGTAGCATGATGGTACTTATAACTATTGGTGGCTGGATTGTTGGCCTCGAAAACGCTATACTTATCGGTTTTATTGGCGGTCTTATGAATTTAATACCTTATATAGGGCCACTTATTGGCGCTACTATAGCATCAATACTAGTTACCATGACTAGTATATATCTTGGAGTAGAACATACCGCAGGCCTTGTTGGTGGCATTCTACTTGTATTTGCTATTGCCAATATGATTGATAATTTTCTGCTGCAACCAATTATCTATTCCAATAGCGTAAAAGCTCACCCAATAGAAATTTTTATTGTAATAATAATGGGTGGAACATTAGGCGGTCCTTTGGGAATGATTATCGCAATTCCTTTTTATACTATTATTAGAATTACTTTAAAGGAGTTTTTAGGCGACAGAATTTTTATCCAGCGCTTAATGAAAGACTTATAGGCAATGAGTAACAGCTTTTTTTGGTTTAAGAAAATTATTTCTGTACTTACTTTTAGCCGCTTATTTAATGCGGTAGCTATTTATTATAGTTACTTTTTTAGTATTGTATTTCATAAATATTTCCTTAAAGGCAATCCTATTTCTATTTCCATAGAACCGACCACCTCTTGTAATCTAAGTTGCCCAGAATGTCCTTCGGGCCTAAAGAAGTTCTCTAGAAAAACTGGCTCCATTAATGATTCTACTATTGAAAATATTATCCGAAAGTTTGCCAAACACCTTATGTATGTTACGTTTTATTTTCAAGGAGAACCACTTTTACATCCCAAATTCGTTGATTATGTAAAAAGACTGAAAAGAGAAAAACTAATTATAAGCACCTCAACAAATGCACATTTTCTTACTGATGAAAACTCTGAACCCATAATAAAAAGTGGATTAGATCGGCTTATAATATCTCTTGATGGAACCGATTCCGAAACCTATTTAAAATATCGTAAAGGCGGTGATTTTAACCTGGTAATTAATAATATAAGTGCTTTTATTGGCAAGCGAAGGGCGTTAAAATCAAAATCTCCTTTTGTAGAATTACAGTTTATAGTTTTTAAGCATAACGAGCATCAGATAAATGAGATTAAGGCTCTTGGTAAAACTCTTGGCGTTGATAGCGTAAGTATAAAAACCGCACAACTATATGAGTTTGAAGATGGTAATAATCTAATGCCTGGGCTTGTAAAATACTCAAGATATAAAAAACAGGACGATGGTAAGTATAGAATTAAAAGTAGCTTGCCCAATAAATGTTTTCGTTCTTGGTCGGCAAATGTAATAACATGGGACGGAAATGTTGTGCCTTGCTGCTTTGATAAAGATGCCGATTATGTGTTTGGAAATATTAATTCTGAAGAATATTGTAATATCAATAATTCAAATAAATATACCAATTTCCGTAAACAAATACTTAGCGATAGAGCCAAAATTGATATTTGTAGGAATTGTACTGAAGGTTTATAAAAACATATAAAAATAACTCATGCGCAAGATTTTTTTAGCAATTAGAATTCCCATTGACCCACTTTCCGAAGTAATGATAAAAGAGCTTCATCGTAATTTCAATTTTATGGATGTGCGGTGGATTGAGCCAAAATATTTGCATATGACATTGAAGTTTTTTGGACCCACAAACGAAAAACGTATTCATAAAATTTCAGAATCTCTACAGGAACTATTTAATGATCAAAAATCTATTGAGCTTACCATAAGAAAACTTGCTATGTTTGGTAGCCGAGGTGCACCAAAAGTATTATGGCTAGGCATAAACGAAGAGTCACAAATGAAAGACTTTGCTAAAAGTATACAGGAAAATCTTGATAAAATTGGTTTATATGCCGATCGTCAGAATTTTGTTCCCCACATATCGCTTGGAAGAATTATCAAAACCAATAGTAGTAGTTTTTTTCAGAAACAAATGAAGAAATATAAAATAATAGAATTAAGTAGTCTAATGATAAATGAGATAGTGCTGTTGGAAAGTATTATTACCAATAAAGGTGTTGATTATAAGCTTATTAGCTCTTTTAAGCTAGGGTAATTAATTCAGTTTATCCGAAAGCAACTTCATCTCTATTGTAGGGGAAACTCCTTCGTAAAGAATATTATAAACAGCCTCCGTTATTGGAAGATAAACTTTATGTTCTTTATTAATTTCAACAAGACATTTTACAGCATAATAACCTTCAGAAACCATCTTCATTTCGGCCATAGTAGCTTTTATAGAGTATCCGCGTCCAATATATGTACCGAATGTACGATTTCTACTAAACTTTGAATAAGACGTTACCAATAGATCACCAACATATTCGGTATCCATAACCTTACGATACTGTGGGAATACATCTTCTAGAAAGCGACGAATCTCACGCATGGCATTTACGATAAGCACCGCCTGAAAATTATCGCCATAACCCAATCCAATACAAATACCATTTGCTATGGCTACAATATTCTTAATCATAGCAGCATATTCAGTACCAGCAATGTCGGTAGAGGTTTTCATTTTCATAAACCAAGTGGAGAATAAGTCAGCAACAAATTGAGCCCTTTCCTCATCTAAGAAAGCAATAGTTAAGAACGATAACTTTTGCATAGCTACCTCCTCAGCATGACAAGGCCCTGCTATTATTCCTATATCATTGTATTTAACGTCGAAATCGGTATGAAAATAGTTTGCAACAATCTGATTAGACTCTGGAACAATCCCTTTAATAGCAGAAACAATAATTTTACCACTAAGATCTGTTACATTATTGGCTATAATACTTTTCTTAAGAAAGGCTGAAGGAATAGCAAAAATAAGAATATCATAATTATCCACTATATATTTCATATCAGTAGATATATCAATCTTTTCGGGAAGCAATTCTGCATATTGAAGATAGTCAGGATTCCTTCCATGAACCATTACGTGATTTTTGGTGCTCTCGTGACGAACCCACCAGCCAACTTTATCCAAATTATGGCCTAAGAGTTTTACCAAAGCAGTGCCCCAACTTCCTGATCCTATTACAGCTATGTTCTTGTTTAGCATTATTTGTGTTAAAATTATTATATATTTTATACTTTATGCCTTAATGCGAAATTACAACTTTTGTTGTATCATTTTTAGTAAATCTTATATAAGCTTAAAATTTACACCCTATATTATTGATTTTCTTACATAATACATTCTTAGTAATCACTTTCCTACAAGCATTTTAACACCTATAACAATAATAAAAACAGCAAAACCTTTCTTAACAATATTTTGAGGAATTGTTAGTGCCATTTTAGATCCAATATAACCACCTACAAAAAAGAATATTGCTAAAATAGCAGCATATCTCCAATTAATATATCCTTCCTTATAGTAATTCATTGCCGCCAATATGCCAATGGGGGGAATCATCAAAGCAAGAGAAGTGCCTTGAGCCTCGAATTGCGTCATTCCCAAAAGAAAAATCAAAGCGGGAATTATAATCACACCTCCTCCAACTCCAGCAAAGCCACTTAAAATACCAGCAGCCAAGCCTATTATCATAAGAATTAATATGGTAGTAAAAGTCATTTTCATTTTTTCTTTAAATCTATTTACAATAATCTGTCTATAATTAGAAATCCAAACTTAACGATAAATTAAACATTGGTTTATTGGCTGGAATACCATTTACAACTCCCCAGGCCCAATCGGCACGTATATAATAACCAAAAATAGTACTTCTTAGGCCAAAGCCATAACCTCCAACAATGGGGTCGTCTTGATTAATAATTGTAATCTCAACAGGATTTTGATAAATATTTTTCTTAAAAAGAGCGTTCTTATCAGAAAACGGATTCGGCCCAGTCCAAGCTGTACCAATATCACCAAATCCTATTATCATAAAGTTATTCCAAAAAGCAGACTTTACCGGCTTAGGACTAAAGTATTTAATCAAAGGAAATCGTAATTCAGTATTAAACAAAAAGAAATTATTTCCATTTCTTATATTTTGTCTAAAACCACGCATATTTGTTGCCAATGTTTGATATATAAAATCCTGCTCTTCGTCTACCTGCACATGAGGGTTAAACTTCGCAAACATCCAATTATCAACACCACCCATATAATATATTAATCGCTGGGTGCCAAAGGATGAACTTCCTGCTATTCTGTTTGCCCAAACAAATGATTTATGAATTTGAATGTATTTTCTGAAATCAAAACCCACAACAAATAAATTATTATTAAGATCTCCCATTGGCTGATAGTATTCACCAAATATTTTATAACGCGTTCCAAAGAGAATGTTCGAGCCTCCTTTGCGAGTATTATCAAAAACATATTCGCCCCTAAGAATGGAATTAAAAGTCATTACATCAGGGTCAGAAAGCGATTTTGCAGTGCCAAAAGACTTAGTTACAGCTATATCATTACGCATACCCATGGTTACTCTAAAACCTTTAACATTATTGATTGGAATACCTACTTTAACAAATATTTCGTGGATTTTATGCAATACCAGTTCACCTCTAGAGCCATATCCTTCAATTATGTTTCTATGGAAAGTATAATCCTTATCAATTCGGTTCTTATAATCAGAAAAAGTAAGAAAATACTCATTATTCTTAAGGTTTGGTTTTATATTAACTCCTCCTACAAGCCTATAATCTTCAAATAAATCCATAATACCCAACTTTATTAAAGCAGAGAAATTATTGGTAATATAAATTGGTGTTTTAGGGTTTGTAAATGGTTGGTATCCATAGTTTAAATAATTGAAGTTCACTTGTGAAACCACCTGCGAAACATCGTATCGCACATCATAAGGGCGCGAATTATATGCCGCTCTTATTTCGTCGGCAGGACCTCTTTGCCTTGCACTTGCAAGTGCCACTTGCGACGATTTGTCTTCCTTATTATCGCTATTAAAATCATAATTGTTTATATCAACACTCTTTGTTGTGGGCTTGTTTTTTTGATCAACAGTTACAACTTTAAATCTCTTTTTTCTTTTTGGCACAAGCTTTTTTACAGCCTTAGCCACAGCTTTACTAGTATCTCCTTCTGCAATTTTATCCAAAAGGTCTTGCCTGATTTTTTCTCTTACAATAGATCTTTTTAACTTAGAAGTTTCTTCAGAAATATAAGCTGTCGAAGATAACTTTAACCTACTATAATCTTCTAAATCTGGTATTTCATGAATATATAATTTCGTTCGCCCATCTACTTCCACTATTTCTGTATATTTTCCAGAATAGGTGCTATATTCCTGCTCCAGAATATTTGAATTAAAATTTGTAGTAGCAAAATACTTAGTGAAATATCGATAATGAGTAGCCGTATCAATAAAACTAATGGTGCTATCAAATCGTCCAATATATCTATTATAAACTCCATTTTCATCACTCAACCACGAAAAGGTATTATAAGCAACAGGCATTACCTGCTTTTCATCACTTAATGGGGTATTGGTAATTCTACGGAGCACATTGCCGCCTTTTGCTAAATCGTAAAAGAATAAATCACTATATTTTTGTCCCCTTAATGTGTCTTCTGCTATGCGATGAACGCGCTGTTTAATAATACGTAATGTATCATCTATCCTATTAGAACTCCAAACCAAAGCCTTACCATTATTCACAAATCGCGGATAGCTATCATCATAACCATCTTGCGTAATTCGCTTAAAAGAATTACCAGCCACACTCACAATAAATATATCGCTCTGACCATTTTTAACTGCCGATACTGCAAGTTCATTTCCTCTTTTATTATACGAAAAATCATGAATTCTATCGAAATGACCTAGCACTTTTATTCGCCTATCTTTTGTATCGTAATCATAGGTAACAAAATAATTATCCTTCTTCTTTTCAAAAATAATTCCTAGGTTATTTCCCCTTGGCGACCATGATAATAATGGATAATCATAATCTACTTTTTCGTCAAGCTTATAACCATATTTCATGATTTTGCGCTTTTTACCACTCTCTATTTCTTGGATTATTACCTTCACCTTACCCTTTTCGTTGGTAACATAAGCCACAAGATCTCCATCAGCATTTATACATGCATTATTATATCTTATATTTACTTTATTGCGCTTAAAAAATGAAACACCGGGCTCTTCAAATTTCTCTAAATCGTGAGTATAACGCTTTTTATAAAAATTAAACCACCTTTCGATAACCTCTTCGTACGACAGACCCAAAACATATAAAAAACCATTTTCTATATTACGGTTTACCTTTGCCATATATATTATATCAGCAACGGTTTTTGCTCCATATTTAATTTCAATAAATTTCCAAATGGAGTGCCCAACAATACCCTGTTCTTCTCTACTAAGCATATCAAATTGCTTATAAGCCTCGGTCTTGATTCCTTCACGCATTTTACCATCAATGGTCGTATTCCACCCCTCTGCCAAATATGCTATCAACCCATCGGTATACCATGTAGGAAAAGCTAGAAGAATGGAACTCTTAATTCTAGAGCCCGTAGATCCACCATATAATAACTCATTGAGATATACCTGTGCAATGCCTCTTTTAAGTTGATTTTCGAAATCGTGATGCACACCATTAAAATACACGAAAACCTTATTATTAATAACATGAGTAACTCCTCCAACATTATATTGCTCGTCAGTTAAAAGTCCAATATTTGTTTCCTTAAGGTCAGATAAATCTTTGAAAATTATAAACCTTATTTTATTATCGGCTTTAAAATCTATTCTCTTACCAATTATAGCCATTTGCTTGTCGGCATAGGCCGAGGCGTATATTGCCAACGAATGGCTTTCTTTATAATAATAGGTGTCGAATTTATTGAAGCGATAATAGCTCCATCTTTTATCATTGGTGTATTGTACTCTGTTTTTGCCAAATTCTAATTGCGAACCTGTGAAAAACTGAGCAGAAACTGGCTTTATTGCAGCAACAAATAATAGAACTAATATAATTCTAATCAACTTATTAACCTTAAAACCGCAATAAAAATTCATAAAAATATTTACAGTGAAAATATAATCTCAGAACCAACAAAGTTAATTATTATTTTTGCAGGATAATGAGAAAATTACTCATTTATAATTTTATCGATAATAATCACAGCTATTAAATTGTAAAACGCTGTTTGCGTAGCTGTTATAAATATACACTTACTATTGGTATTATACATTTATTGTGTATTTTGCATAAATTAGTAAGTCATTATGAATTTTATATAAATAAAAATGAAAATAAAGACATTTGTTTTTAATCCATTTCAACTAAATACTTTCGTTGTGTATGATGATAGTAAATCAGCAATAATAATTGATGCTGGTAATAGTAATGAATCTGAAAACGTAGAATTATTTGATTTTATTTCTGAAGAAAATCTAACAATTAAGGGCTTATATTATACTCATGCACATGTAGATCATATTGTTGGTAATAATGCTATTATTACTAAATATGGGATAAAAGCTTATGCAAGTATACATAGCGATTTGTTTTTTGATAATGCTGAGAGTCATGCCAAATCTTTGGGGTTTTCTCTTGATAATCTTATAAAACCAGAAACTACGGTCAAAGATGGTGATACTGTTAAATTTGGAAATAGTAGCCTTAAAGTTATATATGCTCCTGGCCATGCCGATGGTAGTATTTGCTTTTATTCTAAAGACGATATGTTTATAATTGTTGGTGATGTGCTTTTTAGAGAAAGTATTGGTAGAACAGATTTGCCAACTGGGAATTTTGACTTACTTGCACGTAGTATTATCGATAAACTTTATGTGCTCCCTAGTGGAGTAAAAGTATTATCAGGCCACGGACCAAGTACCACCATCGGTCACGAGAAAACTAATAATCCTTTTGTAAGTATTTCAGAACAATTATAATAAACTGATTAACAACACTTTTAATACCATAAAATTATGCTTTTAATACCATTTATAAAAGAAAATAAAGAAAAAGTAATTAAACTATTAAACGTTAAGAATTTCAAGAATACTGAAATTTTAGATAATATTATTTCTTTTGACGAGGCCAGAAAGAGTACTCAGAAAAAGCTTGACGAAACATTAGCAAAAAGTAAAAATATTGCTAAAGAAATTGGTGGACTTTTTAAATCAGGGAGAATTGAGGAGGCTAATGCTAAAAAAGCAGAAACTGGTACTTTAAAGGAATTAGCTAAAACTTTAACTGAAGAATTGGCTCATCTGAAAAATAAAACTACGGATTTATTATTAAAAGTACCAAATATTCCTCACGAGAGTGTTCCTGCTGGTAATTCTGAAAATGATAATGAAACCATAAAAACTGTTGGAGAAATTCCTAAACTTTATGATGGTGCAAAACCTCATTGGGAGCTAACTGATAAATACGATATTATAGATTTTGAGCTTGGTAATAAAATTACTGGCGCAGGTTTTCCTGTTTATAAAGGGCAGGGTGCTCGCCTACAACGTGCTCTTATCAATTTCTTTTTGGACGAAGCTACATCGGTAGGTTTTAGAGAGGTGCAGCCTCCTTTGATGGTAAATTCTGACTCTGGTTACGGAACAGGGCAATTGCCTGATAAAGATGGGCAGATGTATCATGTGGGAGTTGATGATTTATACCTAATTCCTACTGCCGAAGTTCCTATTACAAACATATATCGTGATACTATTGTTGATGCTAAAGATTTTCCCATCAGAAATACCGCATATTCACAATGCTTTCGTCGTGAGGCCGGATCATACGGAAAAGATGTTCGTGGTTTGAATCGTCTTCATCAATTCGATAAAGTAGAAATTGTGGTTATTGAACACCCAGATAAATCTTATGCTCGATTAGAAGAAATGAGCGATTATGTGCAGTCTCTTCTTAAAAAACTAGAATTACCTTATCGCGTATTACGCCTTTGTGGTGGCGATACAAGCTTTACTGCAGCACTTACTTACGATATGGAAGTATATTCGGCAGCACAAGAGCGTTGGCTAGAGGTTAGCTCGGTTTCTAACTTCGAATCTTACCAAGCAAATCGCTTAAAACTACGCTTTAAAGATGAAAATGGTAAAACCAAACTTGCTCATACTCTTAATGGAAGCGCTTTGGCTCTACCTCGTATCGTAGCAGCATTGCTCGAAAATAACCAAACTCCAGATGGAATTCGTATTCCAAAAGCATTGGTTCCTTATACTGGATTTGAGTATATAAA
>JAOZPM010000189.1:0-3812 GCA_029932765.1 Bacteroidales bacterium
ATGATGATATAAATTTTGATTAATAATAACCATTGAACTGTGTTTAATTTGAAAAGCTAATTCTTAATTGAGTTAGCTTTTTTTATTACAAAAAAAGCTAATTTCTCATCACATTAATATTTTAATACATTACAACTTAATTTACATCATATTATTGTTGATAACCATTGTTAATAAAGTGATAAAACATGCTAAATATTTAGAAAATTATCACTTAAGAATATTATATTTGCACTTTGTAATAGGCCCCTAATAAAGCCTAATTAATGAACATACTAATAAGGAATTATGATTAATTTTTTTCAGAATAAAGGTTTATATTTTGTAGTTCAATCAAGCGCTGACATAGCGTCTGATGATATACATAAGTTGGCTTGGTTATTTGGTAAGGCTGATTATATTGAATCCGACAAGCTTGATGGTGTTTTTATTGGTCCTCGTAAGGAGATGATTACTCCCTGGAGTACAAATGCTGTTGAGATTACTAAAAATATGGGAATTGAAGGGCTTTTACGAATTGAAGAATTTGTAAAAACAGATTCTAAGAATCCTGAATTTGATTCCATGCTTCAGTCTGTTTATACTAATGCTGATCAAAATATTTTTCATATTGGGATAGAAGCTGAGCCTATTAAGTTTATTAAAGATATACATGCTTATAATAAAGCCGAAGGCCTTGCATTAAGTGATGATGAGATTGATTATCTTGCTGATGTTGCTAAGCAAATTGGTCGTGAACTTACTGATAGTGAGCTTTATGGTTTTGCTCAGGTAAATAGCGAGCACTGTCGTCATAAGATATTCAATGGTTCATTTATTATCGACGGAAAAGAGATGCCAAATTCTCTTTTCAGTATGATAAAACGTACCGCCAAAGAACATCCCAATACTATAGTTTCTGCTTATAAAGATAATGTAGCTTTTATTGAAGGACCCGATGCGGAGCAGTTTGCACCTAAGAGCCAAGATAAAGCTGATTTCTTTGAAATAAAATCAATTAAGAGTCTTATTAGTATAAAAGCTGAAACTCATAATTTCCCAACAACGGTAGAGCCTTTTAATGGTGCTGCTACAGGTTCTGGTGGCGAAATTCGTGATCGTATGGCTGGTGGAAAAGGTAGTGTGCCATTGGCAGGAACTGCTGTTTATATGACTTCGTATCCTCGTCACCACGACCAAGAAAGAGATTGGGAGAAAAGTATTGAGAAGCGTAACTGGCTATATCAATCTCCTTTAGAAATATTAATAAAAGCATCTAATGGTGCTTCTGATTTCGGAAATAAATTTGGACAACCACTTATCAATGGTAGCATATTTACTTTTGAGCATTTTGAAGAGGCTCGTAAGTATGGCTTTGATAAAGTGATAATGCAGGCTGGGGGAGTTGGCTATGCTCGTGCCGAAGATGCTCAGAAAGATATACCTGAGGTTGGCGATAAAATAATTGTAATGGGTGGCGATAACTACCGCATTGGAATGGGTGGCGGAGCAGTTTCTTCTGTTGCTACTGGCGAGTTTGCCTCTGGTGTGGAGCTTAACGCAGTACAGCGTTCCAATCCCGAAATGCAAAAGCGTGTTCAGAATGTGGTTAGAGCAATGACAGAGCTTACTACTAATAAAATAATATCCATACACGATCATGGTGCTGGAGGACACTTAAACTCACTTTCGGAATTGGTGGAGGCTACTGGTGGGGTTATAAAATTAGAGAAACTTCCTGTTGGTGATCCAACTCTTTCGGCTAAAGAAATTATTGGTAATGAATCTCAAGAAAGAATGGGATTGATTATTAAAGAAGAAGATGTGGAGCTTATGCGTAGAATTTCGGAACGTGAAAGAGCTCCTTTTTATGTTGTAGGAGAGGTTACTGGTGATATGCGTTTTGCTTTTGAAAGTGAAGATGGGCAAAATCCTATGGATTTAGACCTTGCTTACTTATTTGGCAAACCACCAAAAACTGTTCTTGTTGACCAAACGGTGAAAACAAATTTCTCAGAGCTTGACTATAACGATGAGATTGTTAATAATATCAAGAAAGTATTAAGTATAGAGGCTGTTGCTTGTAAAGATTGGTTAACAAATAAAGTTGACCGTTCGGTAACTGGTCGCGTTGCAAAACAACAATGTGCTGGTACTATTCAGCTGCCTTTGAATAATGCTGGAGTAATGGCAATTGACTTTCAAGGAAAAGAGGGTATTGCCACAAGTTTAGGTCATGCACCTGCTGTGGCTTTAATTGACGAACAAAAAGGATCGAGATTGGCAATTGCTGAGTCGCTTACAAATATTGTTTGGTCGCCTCTTAAAGATGGAATTAAGTCTTTATCATTAAGTGCAAACTGGATGTGGCCAGCAAAAAATACTGGTGAGAATGCTCGCCTTTATAATGCTGTAGAGGCTGTTAGCGAATTTGCCATTGATTTGGGAGTGAATATTCCCACAGGAAAAGATTCTCTATCGATGAAGCAAAAATATGACGATCAAGAGGTATTTTCTCCGGGTACAGTTATTATTACAGCTGTGGGTCATGTTACTGATATTAATAAAATAGTGGAGCCTGTTATTAAGGATTCCATTGATAGTAGGATATACTATATTGATTTTTCGAAAAGTGCTTTCGAATTAGGAGGTAGTAGTTTTGCTCAAATTTTTAATAAAGTTGGAGCTACGGCACCAGATATTAATGATACTAAATATTTTGTTGATGCTTTTGAAGCTATTCAAGAAGCTGTAAAAGATGGTATTATTCTATCTGGTCATGATGTTGCTAGTGGAGGTTTAATTACTACGCTATTGGAAATGACTTTCGCACAAAATGATGTTGGTCTTAAGTTGGATATAACTGATATAGGCGAAAAAGATACTCAGAAAGTACTATTTAGCGAGAATACAGCTATTGTGGTGCAGGTAGAAGATGAGAAGGCTTTTAATGCCATAATGCGTAAGAATGGTATTGAGTTTAATGAAATTGGAAGCATTTGCACTCGCAGAGAGTTTACTATTAAGAATTTTGATACTGATTTATCTTTAGATATTGATAGTCTTCGCGATACTTGGTTCAAAACTTCATATTATTTTGATAAGCATCAAACGTCAAATGATTTGGCAAAGGTTCGTTTCGAGAACTATAAAACTCAAAACTTACAATACCGATTCCCAGAAACTTTCACTGGTTTATTAAAGGATTATAAATCTGATACTCGACCAATTGCAGCAATTATTCGTGAGAAAGGTGTTAATGGCGACAGAGAAATGGCTTACTCATTATATAAGGCCGGTTTTGAAGTTAAGGATGTGCATATGATGGACTTAATTTCGGGTACTGAAGATTTATCGGAAGTAAAAATGATTGTATTTGTGGGAGGTTTCTCCAATTCGGATGTGCTTGGTAGCGCAAAAGGATGGGCAGGTGCTTTCTTATATAACGAAAAGGCAAAAGCTGCTCTCGATAATTTCTATGCTCGTAAAGATACATTGAGCTTAGGTATTTGTAATGGTTGCCAACTTATGGTTGAGTTAAACCTTATAAATCCTGAGCACGAAAAACGCTCTGCTATGCTTCATAATGATTCTCATAAATTTGAGTCTGGATTTATTAATGTAGAAATTGGCATTAACGATTCTGTAATGCTTAATTCGCTTGCAGGTAGTAGGCTAGGAGTGTGGGTTGCTCATGGCGAGGGTAAATTTGAATTGCCAATGGCAGAAGATGATTATAATATTCCTGTAAAATATGGTTATAAATCATACCCAGGAAATCCTAACGGATCTTATTATAATGCTGCTGCTGTATGCTCAAAAGATGGTCGTCA
>JAOZPM010000079.1:0-14139 GCA_029932765.1 Bacteroidales bacterium
TAGAAAACGTAATAAAAGGATTAAAGAAATCTTTACCAGAACGTTATCATCACCTTATTCCTATGAACGAAACGGCCATTGAAAGTGGCCAGAAAATTGTTAAGGAAATCCAAAAGGCGAAATAGAATATTATAATTTGATTATATCTTAAGGCTAAAATTTAAAGTAGTATTTATTTATTACATTAAGTTTTAGCCTTTTTTATTACCAACAATACGGCATTAACAAATACATTCTCGCAATTTTTCGGCATTAAGCACTATAAGCTCCTTACCATTAGTTGATATAATACCTTTATCCCTCATTAACTTAAATACACGTGCAACAGAAGGTCTTGCAACATTAAACCGCTCTGCAAGCCAAGTTTGGTTATTATCCATCTCAAATTTCAATGAGTTTTTGGACTTTATTTGCGACAATAGATATATGGCAATTTTACCTTCAATAGGTTGAAGAAAAACATTCTTTATCTTCTTTGCTAAGAATTGTGTTTTATTAGAAATTAGATTAAGATAGTTAACCATTAGGTGAGGATATTTTGACAATAAAAACTCAAATGACTCTTTACGAATACACATTATTGAAGATTCAACATTAGCAATAACATCCACAGGAAAAGAGTTATTATCACCATAAAGAAATCCTGGACCTAAAACCTGATTGATAAATATATCTTCCATTCTGAATGTGTTTCCAGTAGAATCAAGCATTTCTGTTCGTATATTTCCTTTTATTACAATCAATAAACCTTCCACCTTATCTCCACAACTATATATAATTTCATTTTTTTCATAATTTGATATATTATATTTTGCTGCATTTAATATCTCTCTTATTATATTCTCATCATAACCCTTAAAAAATGAAGAATTTATTAATCTACTAATCATATTGAAAAATTTCTATATTAAGCTATCAATTTTTGAATAATTATGTGACTACTTTTTTCATATATTTGTTTCCACACAAAATTTTGTAATAGCTGCCTTTTTAAAAATTAAAAAATAGGCTATTAATACAATGAAGCCAAAAATACATATAATCTGACTCGATAATATAATCATTATAAAAATTATATAAAACAACTTAAGAAATAGAAAATCCATAAAACTTAAATATAATTGACATTTAACTTTCTACATAACTCAAAATCAAAACTTGCAATAATATTTATTGGTGTCTTCTCAATAATATTTTTATATATTATTAAATGGAATGGCTATTCTGGTGATAATTATCAGAATATTATTAAAAGTGACGGAATAGGTTATTACAATTATATCCCTTCAATAATAAATGGAGATATTGGAAAACAAATAGAGAACTCTAGTTTTCTTCAGAAAACCACCAATGGCAGTGTTGTAAATAAGTACTTTATTGGAACGGCATTAGTCATTAGCCCATTTGTAATGCCTGTATATTTATTTCATTCTAGAGAGAATAAGACTCTTGATTTATACTCCGAATATTACCAGAAAGCAATAAGTCTTGCCGCGTTATTCTATGCATTAATTGGCTTAGTAGCTTTTATTAAATTACTAACACTTTATAAGATTGATTCAAAAGTTAAAATATTTTCACTATTTGCATTATTCTTTGGCACAAATCTGGGATATTATACATTAATTGAGCCCTCAATGTCGCATGTTTATTCTTTTAGTTTTATTAGTATTTTCTTATATAAAATTAAAGAAACAAATCTTAGTAGCAAGCTGAACATAATAATTCTAGCAGTATTATTTGCTATTATTGTCTTAATAAGACCAATAAATATATTAATTCTATTTACAATTCCTTTTCTCACAAGCAATATATTAAATAAACTGAAGAAATACAATCTAAAAAGCTATATCACTTTCTTCATAGTATTTTCTTCCATAATTTCTATTCAATCATTTATATGGTATGCGCAAACTGGAAATCTATTTGTATGGTCGTATGCCAATGAGGGCTTCTATTTCTCAAATCCTAAAGTATTTGATTTCTTATTTAGTTTTAGAAAAGGATTTTTTATATACACCCCCATAGCATTATTATCTATAGCTATATTTATAATAATACATTTTAAAAATACAAAAACCCTTTTACTAGCAGGTGTATTTATTGCTATAATAATTTACGCTCTATCATCGTGGTGGAATTGGTATTATGGTGATAGTTTTGGAAGCAGAGTAATGATAGAATTCTTAGTTTTCTTTCTTTTGCTTTTTGCAATATCCCTAAATAAAATGAAATTAAGGTGGAGGCAATTAACAATGATTATTGCTAGCATCTTAATCCTCACTAATATTTTCCAAAGTTATCAATACTATTATCAAATTATTAGCCCCTATGATATGAATTACGAAAAGTATAGATACATTTTTGGTAAATATGGAAATGAAAACAGACTAATTCTTGGAGGCAATAACGATATTATTCAATATCACAAATCTAAACCTATTACAATTCTTAAGGATTCCATAAAAAATACTGATAACTTATCAAATAAGCAAAGTTTTGAATATATAATTGACGCCAATAAACTTATTAATTATAAATCTTCTTTTCTAATATTTTCATGTAAAATTAATAAACTTGAAAATGATTTATCCAAGGTATATTGGCGAATTAGTCATAAAACCAATACAACAGATGAGATATTATTAACTCAATTTAAAATTAATGAAATACCTTTATTACCAAATCAATCACGAGTGAATAACTATACTTTTAGGCTCCCAAAGCCTCATACTATAACCAACGATTATAAACTATCTATAGTAAATATCTCGAATAATGAATTTCAAATCTCAGAGTTTAAAATAGAATTATTAGGTATTACTAACTAAATTTGACTTTATCTTGGCAATTCGTATAAGTCATTATACTGACTTCCCCAGTCATCTTCTGTTGAACCGGCATCATCAATAGAATGGAAATTTTGATCACGGCGTAGTCTCAGTCGCCACTGATAATCACTTCTTTCTCCTGCTGCAGTAGAATGCAATAATTCAAATTCATTGGATATTAAATCCGTATTATAAAAAATAAATTTTATATTACGCTGTCTTCGGGCTTCATAATAATGCCATATTTCGTATGGGTATGCCGCAGGATCATTATATTCTCTAGCTATTGAATTAGCTTCACCATACTGCATATACACTCTACCTCTTGCAGTTTCGTATCCCCTTTTAATAGTTGAACTATATAATTTATCGCATTTCTTTATACGTACCATATAATTTTTAAAAGCTTTAAAAGGATCATTCAAATTTCTTTTTTCCCAAAAGCTATAAATATATTGCCTCATCACATATTCATCATCCCCCTTAATAACAGTATTTGCCAAATTCTCTTCTTGAACAGATGCTATTGGCTTAAATGTTCTAATAACATTAATAAGTGTATCCTTACCTCTTATTAATTCTACAAAGGTTTGTGATATATCAACATCCTCAACTTCATCAATATCTACTTTCACTTCAGAATTATTTCTCTTAAAAAAGTAATCTTGTGTAGCTACTAAGTTATTATTTCTATCTCTAATCTCAAGTATAAGGCTGTAACTTCCACTAGATAACTTACTAATATCCATATTTCCCATTAACACCGCTACAGACTTTGAATTCATCCTCTTATATCTACGATATTTTGTAACCTCTTCTAAAGATACATTATCTAGAATATAATATGTTGCCAAGAAAGCATATTCCTCTCCCCATTTTTTATCAGTATTATATATTTCGGAATAAAATTGAAGAACACTATCTTTCTTTCCAAAATAACGATAAATATTTGGAGTTAATTTAAAACCACTCTTAACATTGGGCCCATTAGAATCTGTTTTTTGTATATTACTAAAAATCTCTAAAGATGAAGTATAAACACTATCAATAGGATTATCTATCATAAAATCTGAGGTGGAAAATATAGCTTTTGAAGTATCATTAAGATCATCAATCTTTATTTCAATTATATAATTACCGTTTTTAAGTAAGTAATTATTGGTGTGCATAAAGATCTGATTCATTTCTAAAGAATCTTTCACTTCGCTATTAATTACATCTTTTGAAAATGCAATAATCTCAGTATTCAACTTAAAAACAACTGTTAGTTCAACCTTTGAAATGTATTTATCATTAACGATATTCCACTGTAAACTTTTACCTTGTATGTTGATATAAGCTTGAAGGTATTGTCCGTCCTTTGGAGAATAAAACTCATTATATCCTAAATAAGCTCTTACATTCTGACCTATTGCGATATTTAAAGTAAAAACTGATATAATAAATACTAAAAAAAAGACTCTCATATTATTGTTTTAAATTTTATGCAAAAATAAAGTATTAATTTACACAACTAGCCT
Organism: Bacteroidales bacterium; assembly: GCA_029932765.1. Classification (GTDB taxonomy): domain Bacteria; phylum Bacteroidota; class Bacteroidia; order Bacteroidales; family UBA1556; genus UBA6267. Next base: position 4,352 of record JAOZPM010000079.1, read on the forward strand.
TTTTATCTATATATAGTATAACTTAAATCTTAATTGATTAGTACTTCTTCTTCAAATCGCCATTATAAGTGATATCCTTTGCTTTGGCATTAGGGTCATTCAACCATTCTGGTATTTCCCCACCTTTTTCAATGTCGTCGCGCAAACCATCAAGCTCTTCTTCACTATATGAATACATCATATCAGCTGCAATTACTCCCTTGAGCTTTTGCAACATCTTTAATTTTTCTATCTCCTTTTCTGTACTTACCTCTTCAAGTGTTACTATTATCCTTCCCAGTTCGTCGTGAACATGATACTCACATATGTCAGAAGCCTTAATTTCTTCAACCAAACCAATAACCCTTTCTGGCCTTGTTTGTACTAATATACCTGATATATTCATTCTTATTGTTTTTTTTTAATTTAAATTCAATTAGTAAATACAACTATTTTAAAGTCCAAAACAAAACTTTATTATCTATCCCTGCACTAACTATCTTTGTTTCAGAAATAAATTTTATTTTATTCACCATCGATATGTGTCCATGCAATCTTACTATATCCTTATTATTACTTAAAGAAATCAATTCCAAATCATCTGTTTCGGTATCATACCAAACTATTTTTTTTCCTGATGGGCTAATTGCCAAAGTGGTAATAAATTTGCCTGTATCAAAATGAGATCCCGTATTCATATAAATATTATAAGTAGAAATACGTCTATCCTTACCTCCACATACTACAATCCCTTTTGAATAATCAATACATAATACATTATCGACATTCTGTCCTTTATAGTTTTCTAGTAATTCTCCTGTTGACACTTTAACTTTATGAACTATTCCACTCTCGTCAGTAGCAAATACAAACGCTTTGTTCTCATCAGTACACATAGCTGAAAAAGCATAATTACTAATCTGTTTACGATAAACTATTTTTCTTTCTACTATATCGTATTTTACTAATTCGTTACTCAACAAGCCCAATAGAAGCATATTATCCTCCGAAACTGCAATATCAACAACAACAGACTTAATCTCATTCCCTGAAATTAATAAATTAATTTTTTTATTCGATATCTTATAAATATTATTAAAGCCATTCTCTCCTCTTGCAACAGCAATAATAACATTTCCTATTTTAACTATTTTAAAAACTTCAGTATCAAATAAATTACCAGCAAAGTCTTTAGTCTTTTCAAATTGAACCTTATAAAGCATATTTTTACCAGCAATATTATACACCTCTATAGTTCCATCCGTTGTAGAGACAATAATATTCTCCCCATCAATGACAAAATCATTTACTGGAGCTGAGGTAGCAATTACTTTTTGAGCATTTAAACTATACCCTAATAATAATAATACGAAACCAAAAAGTACGATTATCCTCATATTTATTTTACCCCTTCAGTAATATTATCACTTAAGTTAGATTTGGCACTTAAGTCAGATCTACGGTAAACAGCTCTAAATGTATTCTCAACAGCAAGGTCTACATTTGCTTGTGTTACATGACACTGAGTACAATTATATCTAGCCATATTAAGCTTCCCTTGCAAGCTCTCTTGAGTTACATTTTTATTGGTTGCAACATCATAGGTACCATCATTAAGGTGAACTTCAGGTCTATAATTTGTAAAATGAGATTCAGGCATAGCAGTTGACTCCATTGTAACAGCAATATCAGGCAAATGGCAGGTAGTGCATGTATTTACACTCATAGTAATTGGAACTAATCCTTCTACACTATGTGGAATCATAGGTGGTGCATTTTCAAATGCTCTATCCACTCTTTCTGACAATCCGGGAGCATTGTCTGTATATGTCGGCATGCTTGTCAAGTCATCAGCGTTCTTTTTAACATCAGAATCTATTAATCCTAATTTTGTGTCATTATTTATAGTCTCTATTTCACTTACATCTGAAGAACAAGACCAAAACCCTAAAATTGATATAAGGCTAACTGAGATTAAAAATTTATTCATAGTTTATATATTTATTAAGTTCTATTTTTTATTTAATTGTAATTTTAAATTCTAAAGCATCATCATTGCATACATCTATACAAGCACCACAGTTGGTACAAGCACCCATTTTTATATTATCCGTTTTAAGCCCTATTATATCAAGCACCTGCACTTCTGGACATACAAGCTTACACTTCATACAATCAGTACAATTATCATGCTTATGAAACACCTTTAGAATTCCCCATTTACCAACAAAAGAATAAAAAGCACCTACCGGACAAATATGACCGCACCATCCATGTTTAAGAATAAACAAGTCGAAGAAAAATATAAATAGGACTACAAATAGACCTGATAATGAGCCAAAAATTATAGCTCTATGCAACATACTTATTGGATTAATAACATCAAAAGCTGCAAATCCAAATATTGCAGAAAGAATTAAACCCATTAATAATACATAATAACGCATATTTCTATCAACATCCTTATTCTTTATAAGTGGTTGAATATGTAGCTTTTCCCTTATCCATTCTGAAGAATCCGTAATAAAATTTAATGGGCAAACCCATGAACAGAACATACGTCCTCGCAAGACAAAATAAAACAGGGTTACAATTAGGCCTCCTAATAATACAGAAGAAGCTGGAATAAAACCACTTGCCAATATCTGCAGAACTGAATAAGGGTCACTTAAATTAAAAGAGCCTAATACCTCAGCAGTACTATAGTTTCCATCAAGTATTTTCCACCCATAAACAGAACTGCCAATAAACAAAATTATGATTGCTAATTGCACTATTCTACGCAATATTAAAATCTTATGGTTTTTAATCATCAGTAAATAAATCGTCGCTATTGTTTAAGTAATCTATTGCACCTGAATTATCTTCAGAGTACTTTTCAACTTTTTTAATATCATTAAGTCTCTTTTCATCATCTGCATCCCACCCTTTAATATAATGGCTACCTTCTTTACCCATAACCATAGCTCTAGGAAACACTTTAATTGCTGGCAACTCTGTAATACAAGCATGTTCACACAAGCCACAACCTGTACAAGAATTAGCTGACACTTCTGGAATTAAATATGCATGCTTACCTGTGCGCTCATTGCGTTCAGTTTTTACAATAATAGCATCATCAATTAATGGACAAGCTCTATAACAAGCATCGCATTGTATTCCCCAAAAGGCAACACAAGTTTCCTTATTAATAACTGCCAATCCCATTCTTGCCTTACTAATATCCATCTCTTCAGAATCATTCTTCAAAAGATTAATATCTAAAGCTCCACTTGGGCAAGGTGGTACGCAAGGCACATCGAGACACATATAACAAGGCACTTCTCTTGCTTTAAAAAATGGAGTTCCTGTAACTGTTGAAGACTGTATCGTCGCTAAGTCAAGAGTATCATATGGGCAAGCATTCACACAAAGACCGCATTTTATACACGCCTTTACAAAGTCCTTTTCTTGTATAGCACCAGGAGGACGAAGAACAAAATCTACCGATTTTGATTCCTTTATAAAACCTCCCCATGCTAAACCACCGAGTGAAAAATAACCGATACCTTTAACCACATTTTTTACTGCTTCTCTTCGCGTTGCCATTGCGTGATCTTCTTTATTCATTAATTAAACAACTTTATATACTTTTACAGCACTTTTCTTAAAGTCTGTTTGTTTAGAAATAGGGCAAGTTGCATCCAAGCAAACCTTATTAATAAACACTTTCTCATCAAACCAAGGAACATAAACCAATCCTTGTGGTGGACGATTTCTACCTCGCGTATCAACATGAGCTCTCACCCTACCTCTACGCGACTCAACCCAAACTTTATCTCCTTGCATTATATTATTTCTTTTTGCATCAGTGGGATGCATATAACATAATGCCTCCGGCACTGCTCTATATAGCTCTGGCACTCGCATTGTCATTGTTCCACTATGCCAATGCTCTAATACTCTACCAGTTGAAAGCCAGAAAGGAAACTCCTTTGAAGGAACTTCTGGTGGTTCCATATAAGGTCTAAAGAATATTTTAGCTTTATTAGTTAACCCCTCTTTTGGCTTACTCATATCAGGTCCTTGAAGATTACCTACAGGCAACTTTTTAAGTGCTTTTCCATAAAAAGCAAAATCTCCAATTCCTTCTTTACGAGCATATGGATCGTATTTAGAATTAAATCTCCAATTTGTTTCTTTCCCATTTACAACAGGCCATTTTAATCCTCTTACCTTGTGATAAGTATCAAAATCAGCATAATCATGCGCATGACCTTCACCAAATTTACGGTACTCTTCCCATAAGTATTTCTGAATAAAAAAACCATAACCTTTCCATGGTTTATCGTCAGCACCTATAACATTACGCTTATCTCCAAGTACTTCTGTATTTAAAGTATCAGCGCCAATTGGATCATTAGCATCAAATGATTTAGCATAATCATTTGCAAATAACACATCGTATAATGTACTATTAGGATTATATCCTAACTCACTAATATTTGGCAATACATCTGGCAATGGCTTATCCATTCCAGGAATAGTTTGTTCGCCCCAAACTTCTCTTAATTTAAATCGCTTTGAAAGCTCTACAATCTGCCATACATCAGGCATTGAATCACCAACTGGTGTAACTTGTTGCTTCCAATGTTGAGTTCTTCGTTCTGCATTTCCATAGGCTCCCCACTTCTCATAAATCATAGAAGAAGGCAAAACCAAATCCGCAACTTTTGCTGAAATACCAGGGTATCCATCACTTACTACAATAAAATTATCGCCCTTACGAGCAGACTTTATCCAGTGATCTGCATTTGCAGTATTTTGATATGGATTATTAACTTGAACCCAAATAAATTTTATTTTTCCATCTTCAACATCTCTATGTATTTTCATTACATGCGAACCTACTTTAGGATTTAAAGTGTCTTTTGGCAATTTCCATATACCTTCCGCTATTGCCCTATGTTTAGGATTATTTACAACCATATCAGCTGGTAATCTATGCGAAAAAGTACCGACCTCACGTGCTGTTCCACATGCCGATGGTTGACCTGTTAAACTAAATGCCCCATTACCTGGCTTTGCTTGTTTACCAAGTAAAAAGTGAACCATATAGGCTTGTTCATTCACCCATGTACCACGCGTATGTTGATTCATACCCATTGTCCAAAATGAAACTACTTTTCTATTTTTTTCGATATATAAATCTGCTAGCATTTTTAATTTGGATTTAAAACCCTCAAGACTTTCATCAGGATCTCCCTTTGAAACCCCCGCAACATAATCCAAAGTATAAGGATCTAAAGCTTTTTTAAACTCTGCAAAAGAAATAATCCAGTGCTTACCGGCAGCCTTAGCATGCTTCATTTCCATTATATCACCTTCTTTATATCCAAGATATTTAAGAGAAACGGCTTCATCCTTAGAAATTTTCTTAGCAACCTGATGCTTTACTGTTTCCCTTTCTAAATCTGTAAAACTTGGATGATCTGGCTTTCTCATACCATATCCTATATCAGCATGACCTGTTGCAAAGACCATATATTTATCCACAAAAGCTTGATCTATTGATTCAGGATGATTATAAACAATCTCCCTAGCAATATAATTCCACAATGCTAAATCGGTATTTGGTTTAAAAACTATTTCAGTATCTGCTAAATCAGAAGTTCTATTTGTAAATGTCGTAAGATTAACAACTTTAACTTTATCAGGATTAGTAAGTTTTCTATCAGTTACCCTTGACCAAAGTATAGGATGCATTTCTGACATATTAGCTCCCCAAGTAATTATTGTATCAGTTAATTCTATATCATCATAACTTCCAGAAGGCTCATCGATACCAAATGTCTGTATAAAGCCAGCTACTGCTGATGCCATGCAATGTCTCGCATTAGGATCAATATTATTAGATCTAAAACCTGCTTTAATAAGTTTTACAGCAGCATAACCTTCTTGAACAGTATACTGACCTGAGCCAAATATTCCAATACCAGTAGGACCAAGTTCTTTAAGCGATTTTTTTATCTGCACTTCCATTTCATCAAAAGCTCGCTTCCAACTTATTGGTTTAAAATCACCATTCTTACTAAAATTACCTTGACTATCGACCCTCATTAGTGGTTTTTGTAACCTATCTGCACCGTACATTATCTTAGCATTAAAATAACCCTTAATACAATTTAGGCCACGATTTACTGGTGCAGCAGGGTCTCCTTTTACAGCAACAATTTTATCATCTTTTGTTGCAATCATAATTCCACAGCCTGTTCCACAGAAACGACAAACTGCTTTATCCCACTTCCAATCGCCACTTGTTTTAGCTGTTGCAGCAAGTGTGTTTTTAGGAATACTTATTCCAATGGCAGCAGCAATACTAGCTACAGCAGAACCTTTAATAAAATCACGTCTCTTTATATCCATATTTCCTATATTTGAGTATTTGAATACCCAAAGATAAAAATTCAATCCACAAATAACTGTAACATATGTTACCGATTATTTCTTGTTAAGGACATTAATAATAATATATTTTACATTATTTAATCATAATAATTTAATTTCACTATTACATTATAATTTTTGTTATAATTATAATTCAAATACTTACCTTTGTCTGTAATTAGAACATTTATTTAACAAAACACAAATCAAATGAAAAGAATAGGACTATTATCAGCAGTAGCAATTTCTGCTTCAATGTTTTTCGTAAGCTGTGGTGGTGAAGAGACTGCTAAAACAGAAGTTAAAGAAGAAGTTAAAATTGAAGAAGTTGCACCAGTGGTTAAAGAAGAAGTTGTTGTAGCAACAGCTGACCTTACAAATGGTGAAGAAGTTTACAATAAATCATGTTTTGCATGCCATAACACTGCTGCAGGTGGAGCTGCATTACTTGATGATAATGAACGTTGGACTGCAACTGCAGCTAAAGGTTTAGAAGCAGTAAATAATAATGCGCTTGTTGGATATACAGGTAAGTTTGGCATAATGCTCCCTAAAGGTGGCAATGCTGCATTTACTGATGTAGAAGTAACAAATGCTGTTGCTTATATGCTTGATAAAGCAGGTGTAGTTGCTAATTAGTACAAATAATACACTTATTAAAAAAAATGAGAGCCTTTTATGGGCTCTCATTTTTTATTTATACTCTATTTGATCTTCCTGCACCCAATCCTCTGCTCTGAACGCTTGAAATAAACGTACAACACTTATGGTATCTTTTTCGCAGTAAGTTTTAATTCTTTCTAGATTATTTTCTTGCCAATAAACCTTCCAAACATCCGCACCAGATATATCATCTTTAGGTGTAGGTATACCAAATACTGCAGTTAATAAATCTAAAGATGTATAGTGTTTATAATCTCCAAATTTCCATAACTGCATTGTATCTAGATGATTAACCTCCCATGGTTTTAATCCTGCAACATCTAATATCTGCGGCACCTTTATTTTATTAATCAACATTCTTCTAGCTATGTAAGGAAAATCAAATTCCTTTGCATTATGTCCACATAACAGGTGCTTTCCATTAGAGAAGTATTTATCCAATAATTCCTTAAAACTTAGTAATAAATCTGCTTCCTTATCACCATAATAAGATTTTACTCTCAATTTATTATCGTGAAAATATGCTACAGAAATACATATTATCTTTCCAAACTCTGAATAAATTCCTGCTCGAGGATAAATACTTTCAGCTGTACTTTCATCATCCCTTAACAAAAGCATAGCCTTTTTATCCCAAAGAGTTTTTATTCTATCATTTAGCTTATTATACTCTGAGGACTGAGGAACCGTTTCTATATCCAAAAAAAGGACATTATTAATATTCACTTTATGTAACATACTTGACAGAATTAATTTGCCATAAAGTTAATCAAAAAACGAATTCATAATGCAAAAAAAAGCCCCTATCGCTAAATAGGGGCTCAATATCGTTATTCTAATTACTTAATTAAAGCATTAAAATCAGTATTAGATTTTAGGTTTATAAATTCCATGTCACTTTTTGCTTCATTTTTATAAGCAGGAACCGCGTCAATAGCTTTCTTTAAATTATCAATTGCCATTGTTGTATTATTAGTACGGGCACCAATTACAGCAAGAAGATAATAAGTCTCTCCAGTTTTTTCAGCACAATCTAAAGTTTTAGTAGCTTCAGAAGTATTTCCTTCTGACAATTGAGCAAGTGCTAAATTATAATCACAGCTCTTGGTAGCAAATGCTGCTTTTGCACCAGCATAATCACCTTCAACCATTTTAATAACACCCATATTATAGGTTACATCAATACCTGCAGCACTTGCAGCATCATAATGCGTCTTAGCTCCTTCGTAGTCTTCACTCCAAGCTGCTAATATTCCCATATTGTTCTCAACAGTACCTTGATTAGCTTCTAATGCATTAGCTTTCTCAAGATATTGTGAAGCTTTATCTACATCACCTTTATTAATATATATAGCCGCTGCATTATTATAAGCTCTCCAACATTTATCATTCTTAGTAATTGCTGCTTCATAAATATTTAATTTAGTATCTACATCTTCAGTCATAGTAGCAGAATATAATAATTCCTTAACAGTTAATGAGTCAGGACTAGAAGTCGATAATCTTGCAATTTCTTCATCAGTTTTCTTTGGCTCGTAGCAGTTAATTGAAATTTCAGCTCTACGAAGAACAGAAAGCATATCTTCAATTTCCTTATAAATAACTGTCATATTACGAATTTGCTGTTCACGCTCTGTTTTATTAACCTGCGACTTTATTACATTTGAAATTTTATTCTTATCAGCAATATCAGAAGCATTAAGAGCATCCATAAAGCCATCATAATCTGCACCTTTTGCTGTTACGTTAATGCTATACTCATCTTTATTATCAGAGTTTTTCTTAATTTCTCTTTTTATATACTTTTCAGCAGTAGCACCACGATCATCAGATAACTCTTGGTTAAGTGATAACTCACCCTCTGGCGAAGCCCATGCATTAATTGTAACATCTTTAATTACCCAATTAAGACCTAAGAAATTCTTTAAAGAATCCATTTCTTCTTTAGAATCTTTATTAAGTTTAAGACTACTATTCAAGTTTGATTTATTATAATCAAAATATAATTTTGCAGAAGTACTAATAATAGTTTCCTTCTCATACATATGTTCTGCTATTGCAACATTCTCACCTTTTCCAACACGAGAAGAAGTAACTACAATACCATCTGCTATTTTCACATCAGCAACAGGAGTTTCTTTACCTCCCTTTAGTGAAGTAACTTTAATCCATAATTCTGAAACTTTCATCTCTGGTTTATAGTCAAAAACATCAGAATAATTAATTGGGCCACCTTCTTTATAGCTAACTACAGCACCTTCACCTTCAGCTTTTTCTCCCTTTAGTAATAATGGCTTAAGAGCTATACTTCCACCTTCATACTTTAAATAAGGCTCAAGCTTAACAACTTCTTTTGTTGGAAATCCTTTTGGAGGAATAGTATCATTAATGTTAAATGTCACCTTACCACCCTTATTAACAAGTGGGCTAGGAGTTACATGATACGGACTTGGTAATTTTAAACTACCACAGCTAGCTACTACAAGAGCTAACATAATCACTAATAATGTTTTGAAGTTACGCATTCTAATTTATTTAAAATTATTATTATTATTTATATTATCTAAACCTATATTAATTGTTTGCAAAAATACCAATACTTATTGAATTAAAAAAAAAAAAATAGAGAATAATCTTTTCATTCTAAACATAAACCAAATTAATCATATAAAGACCTGTGTATCACAAGCCTTTATAAAATAAAATATCTAAAATTATCA
>JAOZPM010000190.1:0-3788 GCA_029932765.1 Bacteroidales bacterium
AGCTTATTTGAGGTATTAAATCCTATAATATGGTTATTATTATTTTAGTCCGTATAGGTTATTATCAAAACTACAAACGAAAACCATTCCTTTATGTATAGCTGGGCTAGTATGAACTCTGTCATTAGCTTTGTGGCTCCATAGTGGAGTACCATTTTCTGCATCTAGCGCATATAGATTAAAATCATCTGATCCAATAAAAACAATGTTATTAGTTAAAGCAGGACTAGAGTGAATAGGACCCTCAGTTTTAAAAATCCATTTCTCATCGCCGGTATTAGCATCTATACAATAAAAATTATAGTCATAACTACCAAAGTACACACTGTTTTCACTAACAGCAGGACTAGAGTTTATAACCTGTGAGGTTTTGTAACTCCAAATTAAATTACCATTAATGCGGTCAAGAGCATAAAGGTTATGATCGTCGCTACCGAAATAAATTTTATCATTAGCAATAGCGGGGCTAGAAGCAATTGCATTTTTGGCTTTAAATTTCCAAATAGGCTTTCCGCTTAATTGATCAAGTGCATACATATGACCATCAAAACTACCAAAATATACGTCGGTGTTACCAAGAGCTGGACTTGCATATACGGCATCACCAGTTTTAAATTTCCAGTTTACCGTACCATCACTTGTATTTAAAGCATAGCAGTAACTGTCGTAGCTACCAAAATACACTAAATCGTTAGCAACGTTTGGTGATGACATAATAATATCACCAGTCTTAAATTTCCATATTAGCTCACCTGTTTTAGCATCTAAAGCATACATATTACTATCAGAGCTTCCAAAGTAAACAACGCCATCTACTATCGTAGGGTTTGAACGAATATCATCATCAACCTTAAATGACCAAAGCAACTCAGACTTCTCAAAATTAATAGCGTACATATTTTGATCAGAACTTCCAAAATAAGCTACGCCGTCATAAATAGAAGGGCTAGTACTTATACGTGCTTTTGATTTATATTTTAAAAAAAGCTCAGGTTTAACCATTTTCATATCAATATTGATATGAGATGTATTTGCTGTATTTGCTTTAAATTTATTCCAAGAAAGTTGGTCGTTATTGTCTTCTGCTTTCTCTGATGCTGTTGTTGTTTGATCAATATCTTTTTTTGGCTCAGCATTATTACTACATGATACCATAAATACTGATAAAAGGACAACTACAAAAAATAGGTTTTTCATTTCATTTCATTTTATTAACTTTAGGATATCTACTCTAAAGTAGAGAACGCTCATTTTTTATCCCAGAGTATTGTTATATATTTAATAATATGAGCATTTCAGTATTATAAAAATAATTATTAGTTAATTGCAAATCTAATACTTTTATGTTAATAACAAAATAAATTAACTTTAATAGTATGTTATGTGTATTTGCCATTCTTGTAAAAGTAAAAAACACACTAAAATAGAATCTCATAAAAAACATTATTTAAAAGATGTTTTGTCTTTTTATGATAAAATTTTATACGATTAATTTCACTACTTTTGCTCACTCTTAATTAAAATAACAAAAATAATAACGTAATATATTATGGCAGCAAATACTTCTGACTTCAAGAATGGAATGGTTTTAATGTTTAATGGCGAACTATGGTCAATTATAGAATTTCAGCACGTAAAGCCCGGTAAAGGACCAGCTTTTGTGCGTACAAAGCTTAAAAATATTAAAACGGGGAAAGTTATTCCTAATACATTCACATCGGGGGTAAAGATTGATGTACAGCGTGTTGAAAGAAGGGCGTATCAATACCTTTATAAAGAAGGAGATATTTACCACTTTATGAATAATGAAACCTATGAGCAGACTTTTATTGAGGAATCAATAATAAATGCCCCTGATTTATTGAAGGAAGGTCAAAATGTTGAAATTGTATATCATGCCGAAACAGAAACGGCTCTTTTTTGTGAGCTTCCAGCTTTTGTAGAACTACAAATTACATATACTGAGCCTGGTGAAAGGGGAAATACTGCCACAAATACTTTTAAAGATGCTACAGTAGAAACGGGTGCTACAGTTAAAGTTCCTCTTTTTATCAATAATGAGGAATGGATAAAAGTTGATACTCGTTCTCATGAGTATGGCGAAAGAGTTAAAAAGTAAGAAAGAGGAATCTCCCTTATTCTAAAATATTTTCTAAAAAGGTTTTATTCGATTTTTTCAAATAAAACCTTTTTTAATGAAAATCAGTATTATTTATCCTCTATTTTTGTAAAAAAATATTATTATTTATGATATCACGACTTAAAAAACTTCAAAAGTATAATCTAATTCTTGCGACAAAGTCTCCTCGAAGGCAAATGCTGATGAGTGGTATGGATTTACATTTTGAGATAAAAGTAAAGAGTATAGTAGAAAGTTATCCTCAAGATATGCCTTTTGATGAGGTGCCAGAATTTCTTGCAAAACTTAAGGCAGAGGCCTGTAATAGAGATAGCCTGAAAAAGAAGGATATATATATTACTGCTGATACCATTGTTGTGCTAAATGACGAAGTGATTGGTAAGCCAAAAAATAAAACTCAAGCAAAGAAAATAATAAAAGCATTGAGTGGGCAAAAACATACCGTTATAACGGGAGTATGTCTTACTTCATCAAATAAGCAACATTGTTTTTCGTCAAAAAGTTATGTGTATTTCAGAGAGTTAGAGGATTCTGATATTGATTATTATGTGGAAGAATATATGCCATTAGATAAAGCAGGCGCATACGGTATTCAGGAATGGATAGGTTATATTGGCATAAAAAAAATAGAAGGTAGTTTTTATAATGTAATGGGACTGCCAACACAGATGTTATATGAGGAGCTTTTCGGGTTTATAGATAATTAGAATAAAATAAGTATGAGTGAATTTGTTAAAGTACTTAATGATAAAGTACAGGAGATGGACTGGCCCGTTATAATGCCAAATGATTTTAAGAGATTATTACAAGAAGGAAATAACATGGCAATTATTGATGTGCGTGAGCCTGAAGGTTGCTGCTTTTCCAATAATAAATTGGATAATAAACATGTTTATAATATTCCTTTTAATAGTATTGTTGCTGAGTTTCCAAAGTATGATTTCACATCCTATGATATTATTATTATGATGTGTTTTGCCGGACCTAAAGGTGCGGTTTCGGCAAGTATTCTTCGCTGGATGGGAAACGACAATGTATATTTTCTTAAAGGTGGTGTTGAAGAATTTTCTAATTTATAAAAGGACTTATGAATTTTTTGGATTTAGTAAAAAGAAGACAAAGTGTAAGGAAATACGATTATGATAGAAAAATTGAAGATGATAAACTTCAACGTATTCTTGAAGCTGGACATCTAGCTCCCTCTGCTAGCAACTCTCAACCATGGACTTTTGTTGTGGTGAATGAGCCAGAGCTTTGTATGAAAGTCGCCAAGGCTACTCGTGGCACATTAATAGGAATAAATAAATTTGTTGCTCAATCGCCATTGCTTATTGTTATGGTAATAGAAAAAGCTAAAATAACAACGCAAATTGGTGGCGCTATAAAAGATAAAGAATACCCACTAATAGATATTGGAATTGCAGGAGAACATATGTGCCTGCAGGCCGAAGATGATGGTATTGGAAGCTGTATGCTTGGCTGGTTTGATGAAAAAAAAATAAAGAGTCTTCTGAATATCCCTGAAAAGAAAATTATAGGTCTTGTTATTAGCTTCGGATATGCACCTCATGATTATCCTTTACGCAAGAAAATCCGTAAAGATTTTGATAAGGTGGTTAGATGGAATTCGTATTAGTTACAATCTAGT
>JAOZPM010000191.1:0-3742 GCA_029932765.1 Bacteroidales bacterium
GCGCTTTCAAGTAAAGACCTACTGTAAACATAAATAATTATGTCTGATTTTAAAACATTTAAACTTTTATTCTATATCAATAGAGCAAAAAAGACTAAAAAAGGCTTTTGTTCTATCATTATGAGAATAACTATCAATGGTCAAGCATCAACTTTAAGAATTAATAAATCTGTTAAACCTGCTGTATGGAATTCAAGCCTTGGCTATTGCAAAGCTAAAACAGAGGAACACGAATTAATTAATACTCAAATAGATGCCTTTAAAGCTAGAGCTTACAGAAAATATTCAGAAATAGTAGCATTTCACGATGAGATAGATCCTCAGATGTTGAAAGAAGCTATTCTTGGTATTAATTCTGCTAAAGCGCATACAATTGTTAATGTATGGATTGACTATAACGATGGAGTTAAAAAGTTAATTGGCAAAGAAAAATCGTATACAACATGGCAAAAAAGCAATACATGCCTTAATTATTTTAAAGAATTTCTTGAATATCAGTACCAAAAGAAAGACTTAAGCATGAAGGTTCTAAGACCTAAACATGTTTCTGATTTTGAGCTTTTTCTTAAACTTAATAAAGAATGTGGCTATAATACTACAACTAAGTATCTTCAAAATTTTAAGAAAATTACTAATATTGGGCTGCGAAATAATTGGTTAAAAATTAATCCTTTTATCGATTTTAAACTAAAACTAAAGGAAGTTGACCGTCCATTTCTCTCTGAGGAAGAATTACAAAGAATTATAAACAAAGATATTTCAATACAAAGATTGCGACTTGTGCGAGACATTTTTGTTTTTAGTTGTTTTACTGGACTTGCCTATTCTGACATTAAGAAGCTAAAGAGGTCCGAAATAGAAAAAACTCCCGATGGAATGCTCTGGGTAAGAACCAGGAGAAAGAAGACTAATACAGTCACTCATGTGCCTATTTTAGACGTTCCCATGAAGATTATTAAGCAATATGTGGAGTTAGACAGATTAAACCCTGACGACACTATTTTACCTGTAATAAGCAATCAAAAAACTAATTCCTATCTTAAAGAAATTAGCGATATATGTGGAATAGATAAGAATATTACTTTTCATATTGCTAGGCATACTTTTGCTACAACAATAACTCTTATGAATGGTATTTCCATTGAGTCTGTTAGCAAAATGCTTGGGCATAAAGACATTAGAACTACGCAACATTATGCTAAAATAGTAGACCGAAAAATTGGTGCAGAAATGAGTAGCATTTCTGCAAAACTAAATACTGTATTTTGAGAAATTAAGCATTAATATCAATATATGAATGAAAAACCTAAAACATATTATTCACCAGAGAACTTAAGCTCTTTATCAGCAAAATATAATGTTTCGAATAGAACAATGAAAATATGGCTAGAAGAATTATACCCTGATATTATTATAAAGCATAAAATGACTTTCTCTCCTCGCGAACTAGAAATTATTATTGAACATTTAGGTAGCTATGAATAATACTTTATTAAAGATCAGTTTGATGTGAATACAGACCGTTATTTACAGCAAAAGCAATTAAGTTGGCAATATTTCGTGAATTTGTTTTAGTTAGTATCGTTCTACGATGGGCTTCAATTGTTCGCTTTGACACATTCATTTGATTGGCAATTTCTACACTGTTTTTTCCTTGGCAGATATAAATAATTATCTCTTTTTCTCTTTCTGTAATTGTTCCTCTTGAATTGTTATTATTTGGTAATACAACTCTTTTTCTCTTTAAAGCTTCTATGGTAATTTTATTGACTTTATCATTATAAGCAAGCTCCCCTTCATTCACCTTGTATATAGCTTTCTCTAGCTCTAAGGGGCTTGCATTTTTGAATAAGTAGCCACGAGCTCCTTTCTTTAGCATATACGTAATATAAGACTCTTCATCGTGCATGGTTAATACGATTACTCTCATACTTGGATATTCAAATTTTAATTTCAGAATAGCCTCTGTTCCTGACATTTCTGGCATTTCTATATCCATAAGTACAACATCAGGGATTTTATCAGCAGATTCTAGTTTTTTAAGGAAATCAACACCATTTTCTGCTGTTAATACAACCTCCATACCTTTTACTTTGCTAACTATTTCAGATATCCCCTTTACAACTATCAAATGATCATCAACTATGGCAACCCAAATATTTTTCATAATAGTGTATTTAGTCCTTTTATATCGTTAACTAACATTGGTATAGTAAATTGCAACTCTGTGCCAACTTCAATGTTACTTGTTAGTTTCTGCTCACCTCCAAGTAAGTATATTCGACTTTCCATATTCATAAGCCCATGTCCACCACCTTTTTTCTCCTCAACTAGAAACCCTTTTCCATCATCTTTTATGATAACTTCTAATTTTTTATCATAACTATTAATGAGTAGTACAATCTTTGCAGCATTTGCATATTTTATAGTATTATTACAAAATTCTTTAATAATTCGATATAACGATAGCTCTAGTTCATCACTAAGGCGATAGTCTTTAATATTAGAATTAATTACTAATTTAACATTTGCTATGCTATCCAACTGTGTCGATAATTCATTCAATTGCATAAATAAGCCAAACTTTTTGAGGGTTGAAGGCGATAAATCATTAATTACTTTCCTTGTTTCCTTAATAATGCTATCAATAGTAGTGATAATTTCGTTTGCTAATTTCTCTCTATCATCTTTATTAGCATCAACTAATTTATGTCCAAGATTATTTGCAGCATAAAGAGAAGTGCCTATTTCATCATGCAAATCCTTAGCAATTCTTTTTCGTTCATCTTCTTGAGTAGTTAGTACGCTCTTAAAAATATCCTTTTGATACTTACTTTCTCTCTCCTGCATCTCTTGATTTTGCTTTGCAACCTTACGCTGTGCAAGAAAAACAATAAGAACAATAGACATAACTAATGAGAACATCACTAATGTTCCTACTATAATATAAACTACTATTTCGTTTGAAAACGCGCTTTCCATAATGCTAAAGTAAATAATAAATTCGTTATAAACGAAACTAAACCGTTAATTGCCCAAATATATTTAAAAGAATCGTAATGATTAACTATAACCCAATCACTTAACAAATAAATAATAAATGTTGTTGAGAAATAGAATAGAAACGTATTATTAATGATTTTAATAGAAATATTATTTATATTAAATGATAAATCAGAGAAATTTGATTTTAGAATTAAAACGATGGAAGAAACCATTATCGATACTGAAGCAATGGAAATTGTTATAAAATCAATATTATGAATTAAGTCCATGCCCTGTGAACTAAGCAAAACCAATAAAACTATGGAATAAATGATAATTATAGTCCTTCTTTTATAAAAACTCCCTAATATTTGGGAATAAAATATTGCAATAAATATAAATTCTATTATTGTAAATAAATTTAATACTGAAATATTATTTATATGAGATTTATTTGTCACATAAAAGAATATATCAAACAGTCCTGCTGTAACCAATAAGAATAGGATAATCTTTTCATTCAAACTAATGTTTCTATAAAAAGAAAATCCTATTATTATTGGAAATAAAACCGATAATGCTCCTATATGTCTAATAATTTCTATACTCTCCATTACTAACAAAAGTAAAGTAATATTAGATATAAGAAACAATAAAATAGCTCCCTTAATCTTCCTTTATTCCTTGCTTAGGGCAAATTGCCGGGCAAGGATATGATTTATTGATAACAATAGCTCCACTTCCAGCACTAGGATTA
>JAOZPM010000192.1:0-3737 GCA_029932765.1 Bacteroidales bacterium
TCCCTTTGGGATTATTTGCAATGTTAATCACATTGCTACAATATTGTCATCCCTTTGGGATTATTTGCAATGTTAATCACATTGCTACAATATTGTCATCCCTTCGGGATTTGTTTGTGATTTATTATTGATAAAAAGCTAATTCAGAAATCGTCAAAATCAAAAAAGAAATTGACGACTTCTGATAAGCTTATTTATGTTAGATACTATCGATGATATTATTGAGAGTTGTACTAGGACGCATAGCCTTAAAAGCTAAATCGTCGTTAGGCATATAATAACCACCAATATCAGTAGCTTTACCTTCAGCAGCAGCAATTTCAGTTAAAATCTTAGCTTCATTATCTTTCAATTGCTCAGCAACCTTAGTAAATACTTCTTTCATTTCAGCGTCTTTATTTTGCTCAGCTAATGCAATAGCCCAATATTGTGCTAAGAACATATGAGTACCACGATTATCAATTTCGCCAGCCTTACGAGAAGGAGCACGCTTATTATTCAAATACTGAGATACTGCTACATCTAATGTTTCAGAAAGCAACATTGCTCTAGGGTTATCATAATTATTAGCCAAGTGCTCAAGAGAAACTGTAAGAGCAAGGAATTCACCTAAGGAGTCCCAACGAAGGTGACCTTCTTTATTGAATTGCTGAACGTGCTTAGGAGCAGATCCACCAGCACCAGTTTCAAATAATCCACCGCCTTGTAATAAAGGAACAATAGAAAGCATTTTTGAACTTGAAGCAAGCTCTAAAATTGGGAATAAATCTGTTAAATAATCTCTTAAAGCATTTCCTGTTACAGAAATAGTATCCAAACCTTTAGTTACACGAGGAAGTGTAAATTGCATTGCCTCATCTGGAGACATAATATGAATTTCTAAACCTTTAGTATCGTGACCTTTAAGATAGGTCTCCACTTTTGTAATCATATTTGCATCATGAGCTCTGTTTTTATCCAACCAAAAAATAGCTGGGCTACCAGTTGCACGAGCACGATTAACAGCTAATTTAACCCAATCTTGAATTGGAATATCCTTAGCTTGGCATCCACGGTAAATATCACCTGCTTCAACATTATGCTCTAGTAAAGTATTACCATTAGCATCTACAACACGGATAATTCCGTCTGCTGGAGGCAAGAAAGTTTTGTCATGAGAACCATACTCCTCAGCTTTTTGAGCCATAAGACCAACATTAGCAACATTACCCATGGTTGTTGGGTCAAAAGCTCCATTCTCTTTACAATAAGAAATAGCCTCTTGATAGAAAGTTGAATAACAACGATCTGGAATAATCGCTTTAGTATCTTGCAATTTACCAGCAGTATTCCACATTTTTCCGCTATCACGAATCACAACAGGCATAGAAGCGTCAATAATGATATCGTTACTAGCATGAAGGTTAGTAATTCCTTTATCCGAATCAACCATAGCTAATGCAGGAGCATCAACATATACTGCATCAATATCAGCTTCAATTTCTTTACGAATGCTTTCTGGTAGATTAGCAATCTTTTTATATAAATCTCCTAAACCTAGATTTGCATTTATTCCTAATTCTTCGAAAGTAATTGCATGCTTTTCGAATACTTCTTTAAAGAATACTTTAACAAATTGACCGAAGATAACTGGGTCAGAAACTTTCATCATAGTAGCTTTTAAGTGAACAGAGAATAATACTCCCTCTTTCTTAGCTTCAGAAATTTGCTCTGCAATAAACTTACTTAAAGCTTTAACACTCATGAAAGTACCATCAAGAACCTCACCATCTAATAGTGGCATATTTTCTTTAAGAACAGTTACATTTCCGTGAGCATCAACAAATTCGTAATTTACAGAAGTAGCTTTATCAATAACTACAGATTTCTCATTACCATAAAAATCTCCATCAGTCATCCAAGCAACATGCGATTTAGAATCACTACTCCAAGCGCCTAAACGCTTAGGATTTTTCATAGCATATTCCTTAACAGAAGGAGCAACACGACGGTCAGAATTACCTTCACGAAGAACAGGATTTACTGCACTACCTAAACATTTAGCATAACGATCATATAATACTTTTTCTTCATCAGTTTTTGGCTCCTCAGGATATTCTGGAAGCGCATAACCTTTATCTTGAAGCTCTTTAATGGCAGCTTTAAGTTGAGGAATAGATGCACTAATATTTGGCAACTTAATAATATTTGCTTCTGGCTGTTGCACTAGCTCACCTAAATAGGCTAGCTCATCATTCATTCGTTGATCTTCAGCAAGAAAATCTGGGAATGTAGCAATAATACGTCCTGGAAGAGAGATGTCACGAGTCTCAACCTCTACACCTGCTGCTTTGGTAAAAGCATTTACGATTGGTAGCAACGAGTATGTTGCTAGTGCTGGAGCTTCATCTATCTTGGTCCAGATTATTTTCTTATTCATAGTTTTGTTTTTTAATCGATTAAAATAGAACATCAATAGTTTCGTCTTACTTCGGTACGATTTTTCTAAGGAAAAATCACTCAGTATGACGAAAATATTGTTCTATTTAAATCTTAGTATTAATTGATGAATAATATTCTGTAATAATTTGCCAATCGTACGACTGACAAATTCTCACAAAATACATTTATATTTATTGTTTATTATTCTTCAATCTGGAAGAATAATTTGATTTCACTTTCTAATTAAAAGTTCTATCCTTTAATTCAAAAATTTCAGAAGTCATCAAGGTCGAGGCGAACGACGAGTTGATATTCATGAGTCCCGATGATGTATCGGGATAATTGAATAACAACTCTAGTTCAACGAAGAAATTGATGTCTTCTGGAGTTTTTTATTTATTATTCTTGCGAATTAAATTAAGAGCCGAACCTTCTTTAAACCAATCAATTTGATTTTGGTTGAAAGTATGGTTAACAACAATCTCTTCTGTTGTACCATCAGCATGATGAATAACAGCAGTAAGAGGTTTGCCTGGCGCAAAAGTTTTAAGACCTACGATATCGAAAGTATCACCTTCCATTATCTTATCGTAATCAGCAGGATTAGCGAAAGTAAGACCTAGTACACCTTGTTTTTTAAGGTTAGTTTCGTGAATACGAGCAAAAGAACGAACAATTACAGCCTTAACGCCAAGGTTACGAGGCTCCATGGCAGCGTGCTCACGTGAAGAACCCTCACCATAGTTTTCGTCACCAATTACAACAGACCCATTACCTGCAACTTTGTATGCACGAGCAGCATCAGGAACACCTAGGTATTCACCATCAAGCTGATTCTTAACTTTATTAGACTCCTCATTATAATAGTTGATAGCTCCAATAAGCATATTATTAGAAATATTATCTAAATGACCACGATATTTCAACCAAGGGCCAGCCATAGAAATATGGTCAGTAGTACACTTACCTTTAGCTTTAATCAAAAGGTTCATTCCTTTATAATCTTCACCATTCCACGCTGGGAAAGGAGAAAGCAATTGCAAACGATCAGAAGTTGGTGAAACATCAACAGTTACATCACTACCATCAGCAGCAGGGGCTTGAAAACCAGCATCCTCAACAGCATAACCTTTTTTTGGTAATGCATCACCAGTAGGGATATCTAAAGTTACTTCCTCACCTTTATCATTTGTAATAGTATCAGTTAAAGGATTGAAATCCAAACGCCCAGCAATTGCTAGAGCAGTAACCATTTCTGGAGAAGCTACAAAAGCGTGAGTATTAGGATTTCCATCGGCACGCTTAGTAAAGTTACG
>JAOZPM010000080.1:0-13888 GCA_029932765.1 Bacteroidales bacterium
AGTGAATCATTGAAATTATCACAGATTAAGTCTTTTGATACCAAATCATAAATATTAGTATCGGCAAATTCCTTTTCTGTTTCACTATTTACTCCCGAAAGAATTACTATTATTTTTTCTTTTCTAAGTATTTTAAGTGTTTCTATTAAGTTATGCAGGCCTGTATTATCAATAAATGGTACATGTCGCATTCTTATAATTAGTATTTTACTTTTTAGACCAATTTCTTCAATTATTCCTGAGTATTTGGTTGCAGAAGCAAAGAATAAAGGTCCACTTATTTCATAAATATTTAAGCCTTTTGGAAGTTTGGAGTAGTCTTCTATTAAGTCTGAATCAATCACATTATTAATTCTTTTTTCGGTAAACTGCGACATTCTTTTCATAAAAAGAAGTGCTGATAATACTACGCCAACTTCAATAGCAACTGTAAGGTCAACAAATACTGTTAATAGAAATGTAGATAATAATACAAGGATATCAAAATAACTTGATCTCAATATTGAAATAAAAGAGCGCCATTCGCTCATATTATAAGCAATAACCATCAATATTCCTGCTAAACACGACATGGGAATTAATTTGGCCCAAGAGCCAAGGAATAGCATTATTAATAGTAGAGTAATAGCATGCACCATACCTGCAATGGGGGTTCTTCCTCCATTTTTTACATTAGTGGCAGTGCGGGCTATAGCACCTGTTGCTGGAATTCCACCAAAAAAAGGAGTAACAATATTAGCAATTCCTTGGGCAATAAGTTCTGTATTTGAGCGGTGCTTACCACCAATCATACCATCAGAAACAACTGCCGACAAAAGTGACTCTATACTTCCTAATAGTGCAATGGTAAGTGCTGGAGCAATATAATGTTGTAAATTATTGAACTCAATATTAGGAATGCTAAAGTTAATTTTGCTAGGTATTTCTCCAAAGAATGTTTCAATAGTTGTAACTGGCAAGTCCATAATATGAACTAATGAGGTAATAAGAATAATAGATATAAACGAACCAGGAATTTTTGATGTTATCTTTTTTGAGAATATCGTAATTATTATTGTTACTAAAGTTATTAGTAATGCTGTAATATTAATGCTATTGATATTATCAAAATACATCACCCATTTTCCAATAAAATCAGAAGGAACCTTATCAATGGGAAGTCCTAAAGCATCTTTTATCTGAGTTGAAAAAATAACTAATGCTATCCCACTTGTAAAGCCAACAACTAAAGGATGTGGAAAATACTTTAATAATGTGCCTAATTTCAATAGCCCAAATATTATAAGGAAGAAACCTGCCATAATAGTAGAGATCATAAGGCCATCTATTCCAAACTTTTCTACAATACCATAGACGATTACAATAAATGCACCTGTTGGGCCTCCAATTTGAACACGACTTCCTCCTAAAAATGAAATTAAGAACCCTGCAATTACTGCTGTAATAATTCCTTTCTCAGGCGATACACCTGATGCTACAGCAAAGGCTATAGCTAATGGTAGCGCAACAATTCCAACAACTATCCCTGATAATACTTCGGTAGATATTTGCTTACTATCTATTCCTCCTTTTAATAATGAGAAAAACTTTGGGTTAAAGATTCCTTTCATCCCGACTTATTTTTTTAATTATAAGCGGCAAAAGTAAAGTATTTATACAAAGATATTTGCTATTTGCTATTATCAAAATTACATATTTGGTACTACAAAATACCTAACTATAAACGGATATGATTTTTATATATATTTTCTCTAGATGGATTTTCCTATGCTTTAATAGCACCAACTCTTGGTCTTACCTTATTTATTATTTGTAGGTTTTTTGTTGGTATTTATAATTACAAGAAATAGTGCATTTTTTTAACCCACAAAAAAAGCACCTACAAATCAATGTAGATGCTTTTATTTTTTTTATGAATAATGTTGCCCAATAGTGAAACTATTTCTGTATATTTGCAGTATGAAAATAAAGTCAAAACAAAGGACTGCGATTTTTTATAAAGATTATTTCGAGAATTTTTTCTTGAAGCAAACGGATAAAGTAAAAGTAAAAATCATTTGAACTATTGAATTAATTGAAGAATTGGAAAGGGTGCCTGAGAACTACCTTAAACATATCGAATCAACAAATGGGTTGTATGAAATTAGGGTAAAGCAAGGCAATGATATTTTTAGAATTTTTTGTTTTTTTGATTACGGAAAGCTAATAATATTAGCTAATGGATTTCAAAAGAAGAAACAGAAAACGCCAAAATCTGAAATTAAACGAGCACTTAAAATTATGGAGGAATATAATTATGAAAATAAAAAACAGTAAGACCCTTAGTGAGTTTAAGGATATTCATTATGGTAAAGTAGGCACTGAGAAAAGAGACGAGCTTGATAGTGGGTTTGAGAACTTTAAATTGGGCACTATGCTCCATGAGGCACGACTTGAAAAGGGTATGACTCAAGCAGAATTAGCAGAAAAAGTTGGCACAACAAAATCCTACATTTCAAAAATTGAGAACAATATCAAAGAAGTAAGATTATCTACATTACAGAAAATAGTACAATTTGGATTAGGCGGTAAATTAGACCTATCTATTCGTTTATAAAATCAATCTTAATACCCAGGGTTGAAACTAAAAAAAGCACCTACAAATTAATGTAGATGCTTTAATTTTTTTGAAGAAAAAGATTATTACATCTTATCCATTTCCTCATTATAAGTTTTCTTGAAACGCTCTTTATCATAAAGAACTTCCATTTTCTTATCATTAGAAATACTTTTATCAATGCCATTATAGATAGTTTCTTTTTCTACTTCTATAGCTATAAAAGTCTCATAAGATCCATCGTCCTTACTACCAGTTTTTTCGCATATAACTCTTACATCCATTAGTTGTTGCTTTACAACATCTCTAGTCATATTTTCGAATGTTTGGTTAAATTCTGTAGCATCAGCAGCATCCATTTCGTTAACATAACGCTCTGTTACTGATTTTAATGTAGAACTAATTAAAGTAGCCAAACGCTGCTTTGTCATCAATAAAGCTTTCTCTCTTGAGGTAGCCATATCTTTACTATTTCCACTACTTGAAGCTCTAAAAAATTTCTTATCAGAGTATCCATCATTTGCACATGGAATAGTTATTTCATTAAAACCTCCAGTATTTTTATCAACTGATTCTACAGCTTTCTTAGAACTTCCGCAAGAAACCATAATAAATCCCGCTACCATCAAGAAAGCTATAACACTAATTTTACTTGTAATTGTTTTCATAATTTATTTATTTAATTATTAATATATTAATTTCTATTTTATACATTTACCTTGCCAAAAGTAGCTAATTTAAGATTGTCTCTAATAAATCCTCAAAAGAACTATTTTTTATATCTTCAGCTATCTTTATATATGATTTTTCCAATGCAGAATTAAACTCATAATCTGCTCCTTTATATTTATCTGATGAGAAAGTGTAAATAGAAGAACTATTCTCTTTTTTTCGCACATCAACAGAGTAAGATACATACGCTATTTGTACTTTATTCTTATCACTTTTATTATTTTCATAAGTTTTACAAAGCAAAACCAAGTCTGCACTTTCAGTTTTATCAACCATTATAAAACCTTTATCTCCTAGCGATTGCGCTATTGCATCCTTTATATAATGAGTATTATTTGTGCTCTTATTACTTTTAATAAATACTCTTGGCAACTTAAACTTCACTTCTACATTAATTGGATTCACTTGAAAGGCATCATAAATAAATTTCAGCAATTTCTTATCCTCATTACTAACTACAATAACACCTTCTTTCTCCAACTCTACTCTTACAATTGTATTCTTCTTATTATACTTAATATTATCAAGAGTAATTTTCAAGGGAGAAAGCTCAGAGTATAATGTTGTCTCATATGGCATAGTTGTTTTTCTATATGCAATCCTAATGGGCAGCCCTTTCAACAAATCTCCATTACTATTCACAACTCCTATCTCAAGTTCTGATTTAAAATTATTTTCTGGCGATAGTATAATTGTTTGATTATTAGTTTGAAGTTTCAATTCCGATAATATCTTGGTCAGCTGTATTCTGATTTCGCTATCAAGTCTAATATTCTCTTCATTTATTTTATAAAAAACAGGCTCATTCCAATATTTCTTAATTTCCAAAATGGCATTTGTAAGTGTTTTTATTGCCGACTTATACTCCAAACTAGAAATTTTAAGCTGAGCATGCTCATATAATGAATAAGCTCTTTCGGCAGCTGCCCTCTTACGTTGAGCCTGTATTGTTTTCCATTTGCTCTTCGAAAGTTGATAATAAATCATATACATCTTTGAAGTTTCATATTCTCCAGCAAGAGTATATCCTTCCAAATCTTTCTGCATTTCCATTTGTATATATCTAGAAAAATCTGATTTAAAACCAGAGTTATCTTCAGAAGATGATACAATTGTATTTGACTCTATCTTCACACTTATTTCAGAGGCTAAATCATTTAAAGCCATCTTCTTTGCAGCTTGACTATATGTGTCTGAGTAGTTTGCCTTATTAATTTTTGCAATTCCAATATAATTAGATTGAGAAACAGGCCTTTTTTTAACCCATTCTGGAGCAGCAGCCATTTGATTAGCTTCAAGTTTATCTTCCTTTATGGAGCCACATGATACAATCCCTAATAAGAAAAAGAAAATTATTATATGAAATATCTTCATTATTTAAGTTTTGTAACAATACTATTTGCAATACTATTCCCCGAATAATTATTAAACTCCTCTACAAGTATAGCAGCAGGTTTAAGATCCCTATCCGCAGCTAATAAATTCTGCAGAGCTCTATAACCATTGCCAACATAACCATTTTTATTTGCTGGTGGATATAATTGCTTTTTTATCCCACTATAAGTTGCATAATGCACTTTAGAGTTCAAGCTGCTTTTTATAATATCTGTAGCAATAATTTCGGAAGTGCTTAAGGACACAATTCTATAACTTACCGACATTACCAATGTACGAGTCGAACGATATTCATAATAATACACATTTGTATATTTTGTTCTAGTTCTTTGCTTTCCTTCCGAATCTTTATATTTCTCTTTATAGGATTCCAATCCTTTTATTTTTTCTTTCTTAAGTGGCGAAACCGATACCGAATAGTTTATAACATCAATTACTACATTATATTGAGCTCCAGCAATCTCTCCAATTTCAATATCATTGCTACTAAGTCCACTTAATATCAATTCCTGCTCTTTTATTACTTTATCAATATCCTCTCTATCAACAATTTTAATAAATGGATCATTAATCTTAACAATTGAGTTTATTACTTGCTGCTTAATGCTTTTAGAGTAGCGGCTATACCTATTCTGCTCGTCACTAGACATAGTAATGTATATACGCCCTTTAACTAAAACAAGTTCAAGATGTTCTTTTGTTTGTTTATAATTCCCTACTCTATCTAGGATTACCAAATACGAATTATAAGCATCTCTATATTGTTTTTGAGTTTTATATTCCTC
The DNA here is from genome assembly GCA_029932765.1 of Bacteroidales bacterium. Classification (GTDB taxonomy): domain Bacteria; phylum Bacteroidota; class Bacteroidia; order Bacteroidales; family UBA1556; genus UBA6267. The sequence continues at coordinate 5,509 of JAOZPM010000080.1, forward strand.
AGCTTTTCGGTAATAAGGTTCCAAATATGCAATATTTCGTAATTCAGCAACATCTTTAAAACTCTCATCAAACTTATATACCTCATTAAAACACTTTTCTGCATCATCAAATTCTTCAATCTCTATAAGCTTTAATCCATTATCGTATTTAGTTGTAAGGTATTGATTAAGTACATTCTTATAATTATCCTGAGCACTATAGGGTATTTCAACTATAACATTAACACCCTTTAGCTTAGTTTGATAAATCACTGCATCCAAATAAGCATAAGTTGCTTTTTCGTATTGCTCTTGAATTGAATATTGGGAGAACTTTTTAAGATAATCATTAAGGACTTTTGTTCCTGTACGTTTTAGTCCTATAATAGCAGTAGTATTCTGAGAATTCTTTTGAATAGACTGATAAAAAAGGTCTGCTGCTGCAGTATATTCTCCAGCTTCATCAAGAACTGTAGCCTTTTTGGATAAGCTTTTAGAAGTAACACAACTAAAAGAAATCAGTATAATTAAAGGTAAAATTAGTAATAATTTATTCATAGAAACTGTATTTACTTAGAAATATATTATTGATAACATATCGAAGCGTAAAAATAGATATTTAACTAACACCTTTTTCCTAATAAAACACAAATTACAAAAGCGACTATTCTAGGTATGCAACGTGAATTACTGTTTCGCCAACAGCCTTTAAGCTCTCCTTTGATATTTTATCAATTCCGTCTTCCAGAGTATGCCAATGCTCAAAAAATCCTGAAGTAGTACTTGGTGAGTGATGAATAATATCTATTGTAGGAATAAAAGCATACTTATTGATAAACACATGGTCGTCGAGAACTCCACCACCATCTTCTTTTCTGAAAATATCGCCATAGCCAATACTAGCCGCTGTTTTCCATACTTTTTGTATTATTCCTGGTGCATAATGATTCGAATAATACTCATAACCAAATGTTGCTCCTTCGGCACCTACCATATCCAATAGTATTCCAAATTGAGCATCATATCCTGCAATATGAGGATCTTTAGACCAATGTTGCGAGCCTAAGCACCAAGTTTCTGCACCGTTCACACTTCTCTCAACACTAGCATGCTGACCGTAGTCTTCTAGATCAAAAAGGATTATATCAACCCCAATATTGGGTTTTTGAATGCTCATCTGACGAGCAATTTCCATTAAAACACCAACTCCACTTGCTCCATCATTAGCACCATCAATTGGTGTATAATGATTTTTCTTATTACTATCGTGGTCTGCGAAAGGACGCGAATCCCAATGAGCTGCCAATAATATTCGCTGCTGAGCATCTGGATTTACTGCTGCAATTATATTTTTTCCTAGCAATATTTTACCATCAAAACTTCTAGCTTTAAAATCCTGCTGATAGACTTTTATATTTAAATTTTCAAAGAAATTAATAAAATATGTAGCACAAGCTTTATGGGCAGCACTCCCCGGCACACGAGGGCCAAAGGCTACTTGTTCGGCAACATATTTATATGCCGAATCCGCATTAAAAGTAGGAACTATTACTTGTTTAACTGCTGTTCTACGTTTTACTTTCTTAACTTCCTTTTGGTCGTTAGTACAGCTAATTATTATTAATAAGCTTAAAACTAATACTATATATCTCATCTATAAAAAAATTTAATGTTTTGACCAATCCCTTAACTTATAATTCCCATTCGGCACCATCCTTAGTGTCTTTAATAGTAACACCAAGCTCTGTTAATTGATTACGAATTTTATCAGAGGTCGCCCAGTCTTTATTATTTTTTGCATCTTGACGCATCTGCAATAGCATATCAATAAGCTCTCCACTCATATTTGAATTGCTACTATCATTTTTATCAGCTTTAAAACCTAATATTTCGAAAACAAAAGTATTAAATACTAATTTCAATAATTCCAAGTCCGCAGCCGTAATACTCATCTTAGCTGCTTTTATAGAGTTTATTGCTTTTACCGAATCAAATAGATGAGCTAATAAAACCGGAGAGTTAAAATCATCATCCATTGCGGCATAGCATTTATCTTTCCAAGCCGCAACATCAAAAGTAGAAGTATCGCCAGCCTTTAATTCATTTAAAGTAAGTGCCGCTTTCATTAACTTATCAAAACCTTTTTCTGCAGCTTGCAATGCCTCATTTGAGAAATCTACCGTTGAACGGTAATGTGCTTGAAGAATAAAAAATCTGATGGTCATTGGAGAGTATGCATGATCCAAGAAATCATGATTACCACTAAAAAACTGATCCAAAGTAATAAAATTATTCAATGATTTACCCATCTTCTGTCCATCGATGGTAACCATATTATTATGCATCCAATATTTTGCAGGTTCGCAACTATTTGCTGCTACACTCTGTGCTATTTCCGACTCATGATGAGGAAATTTAAGATCCATTCCACCACCGTGAATATCAAATTTGTTTCCTAAATACTTAGAGCTCATAGCAGAGCACTCCATATGCCAACCAGGAAAACCACTTCCCCATGGCGAATTCCATCGCATAATATGCTCTGGTGAAGCACTTTTCCAAATGGCAAAATCTACGCTTTCACGTTTTTCATCTTGCCCATCAAGCTTACGAGTACTTTCCAAAGCATCGTCCAAATTCCTTCCCGAAAGTTTACCATAATTATGCTTTTCGTTATACTTCTTTACATCAAAATATACCGAGCCATTGGACTCATAGGCATAACCCTTATCCAAAATTTTAGTAACCATTTCCATCTGCTCAATAATATGTCCCGAAGCACGAGGCTGAATACTAGGACGCTGTACATTTAGAGCATCCATATTATCCATATATCTATCGGAATAATTTTGAGCAATTTCCATGGGCTCAAGCTCTTCGAGACGAGCTTTTTTTGCAATTTTATCTTCGCCATGGTCAGCATCATTTTCCAAATGCCCAACATCGGTAATATTGCGAACATAACGAACCTTATATCCTAGGTGTTTCAAATATCGAAAAACAATATCAAAAGCAATTCCTGGTCGTGCATGACCTAGATGAGCATCGCCATAAACAGTTGGTCCACAAACATAAATTCCCACATTTGGGCTATTTATAGGTTCGAAAACTTGCTTTTTTCTAGATAAAGAATCGTATAATTTTAGTTTATTTGGTATTATCTTGCTCATAATTCTCTTTTTTCACAATTATAAGATCATTGGCCATAAATTAATATGCACCAGTAAATTGATCAAGGAAACGCTTATCATTTTCAAAGAAATATCTTAGATCCTTAACTTGATATTTCAGCATTGCTATACGCTCTACTCCCATTCCAAAAGCAAAACCTGTATATTCATTACTATCAATACCACAGTTATCAAGTACATTAGGATCAACCATTCCACAGCCCAAAATTTCGAGCCAGCCAGTGTATTTACACACATTACAGCCCTTGCCACCACAAATATTACAACTCACATCAACCTCCGCTGATGGCTCAGTAAATGGGAAGTAAGAAGGTCGCAATCTTATTTTTGTTTCCTCACCAAACATCTCTTTAGCAAAGTATAATAATGTTTGTTTTAGGTCGGCAAAAGATACATCCTTATCAACATAAAGTCCCTCTACCTGATGAAAGATACAGTGCGCACGAGCAGAAATTGCTTCATTACGAAACACTCTTCCTGGGCTAATTGTACGAATTGGAGGTTTTTGCGACTCCATAATTCTTGCCTGCACCGACGAGGTATGAGTACGTAATGCTATATCAGGGTCTTTCTCAATAAAGAAAGTGTCTTGCATATCTCTTGCAGGATGTTCCTTTGGAAAGTTTAGTGCTGTAAAAATATGAAAATCATCTTCAACCTCTGGTCCTTCAGAAATAACAAAACCTATTCTATTAAAAATATCTATTATCTCTTTGCGCACCATCGAAATTGGATGACGAGCACCAATATGCGAAAACTCAACCGGGCGAGTAAGATCAAAGGCTACTTCATCTTCATTATTACTATTCCCTAGTTCGGCTTTCAGTTCATTATAAATCTCCTGAGCTCTTTTCTTTAATACATTTACTAGCTGCCCCACCTTAGGCTTTTCTTCCTTGGGTACATCTTTAAAATCTGCTAATAAAGCTTGGATTTCACCTTTCTTGCTTAAATATTGTTGGCGATAATTCTCCAATGCTTCTTCCGAATCTATCTTTATACTTTCGAGTTGTTTGTGCAACTCTTCTATCTTTAATATCATCCTAATATCTTATTTTGTAGAGAAAAAAGTATTCCTTTAGTCTCTAATATATTTTACAAATCTATTAATAAGATTTTCTACTCTTCTATCAATTCTACTATCATTTTAATATCCACTTCTGGGCGGTCAGCTTGTAGCGTTTTTACATCAGCAATTTTATCAATAATTTCGAATCCCATTATCACTTCTCCAAAAACAGTATAACCCATTAAATCAAGAAATGGAGTACCACCTTTTGACATATAAACCTCTTTATGCTCTGGTGGAATTCTAGTTCCAACTTTTTGTTCCATCTGGTTAAGTTCCATTTGAGAGTATGTTTTGCCCTGCACTATATAAAACTGACTTCCCGAAGAACGGCGTTCAGGATTTTGCGCATCACCCATGCGAGCTGCAGCTAAAGCACCTTTTTTATGAAAACACTTATCATTAAACTCAGCAGGAATAGTATATCCTGGACCACCATTGCCATACATAGCTCCTGGTACTGCTGCTTTAGATTCTGGGTCTCCACCCTGAATCATAAAACCTTTTATAACTCTATGAAAAAGAGTTCCATTATAAAAGCTGTCTTTTGCAAGTTTGATAAAATTATCGCGGTGCAGAGGCGTTTCGTTATAAAGTTTTATAATTATAATTCCATAATCAGTAGTAATCTTTACTAACTGCTCCTTTTCTTTCGCAATATCCTCTTCAGCAACTACCTCTGTAGGTGTTTCAGAAGCTACTTCTGTAGTTGCTTTTGCTTCACTTTTATCTTCATTTACTTTATTGGAGGTCGAAGAGCATGAAAAACTCAATAACATCAAACCCATTAACAATCCAAAACCAAGAACTATATTTCTCATAATGTGTGTTTTATATATTTATAACTTTATTTCTAATATAAGAGTGCAAAAGTAGTAAATTATAGTTTTGCTTTGAGAAGGATATTCCATATAATGCCATTTTTAAAACTACAATCACTATCTTTGTAAAATGAAAGAAAGTATATTACCAACAGATTTTGGACTATCAAATAGAGTGAATCTACAACTTGATGGAAACAATATTATAATTGTAAAGCAGCGCAAGACTAGGATAATAATGAAAGACTCCAAACAACTATTAGAAATAGCAAATAAGATTTGGAATAAAAAACCAGATATTAAAATAAAAATTCTAATATCTGGTCCAATTTGTAGCAAGAGTATTAAGTTTCTTGCAGATAATGGGATTGAGGTGATTACAGAATAATATAAATATAATCATTGCTCATACATTAAACAATAGCAAATAAAATATTCTCATTAAAACTATTATTGTAAATTTGTATCTTGTAATATATACTGCATATGGATCACCAAAAAGAATCTCATAGTTGTCCTTTATGCAAAAGTAAGGGACAGCAATTTTATAAAAGCAAACGACATATCTTTCATCAATGTGATATTTGTAAAGCTATTTATCTAGATAAAGAATACTTTCTAAATACAAAGGAAGAAAAAGAAAGATATCAGGAACATAATAATGATGTAAATGATAAAGGGTATCAGAAATTCGTTTCACCAATAAGCAATGCAATTTTCAGTAATTACTCAAAATATGATAAGGGATTAGATTTTGGAGCAGGCACAGGGCCTGTAATAGCAGAGGTGCTAAGCACAAATGGCTATGTTATTAATCTTTACGACCCGTTTTTTCATAATAATAAAGAGCTCCTATTGCATAAGTATAATTATATTGCTTGCTGCGAGGTGACGGAGCATTTTCATAATCCTTATAAAGAGTTTAAACTACTAAAATCTCTCCTTAAAAAAGATGGTCATTTATACTGTATGACAAGTATTTATAATAATGAAATAGATTTCAAAACATGGTATTATAAGGATGATCAAACCCATGTATTTATTTATACAAAGGAAACTTTGGAGTGGATAGCAAAAGAATTTGGCTTTATTTCTTTAAAAATAGAAGGTAGTTTTATAGACTTTAGTTAAGGAAGGGATTGGTAGTGTAATTGTCTGCCTATCAGGGAGACTGGTTTACCCCAGATGCCACCGTAGCGCTGATGTGCGGATTCCATCATTATTATAGACTTCAATAACAAATAAGCATAACTAGCAGCAAATCAAAAATTACACTTAGCATATTATTATAAAGTATAATTCGTATATATTTGCTATAAGATTGAAGAAGTTATAAAATAGGGAAAGAGTTGATTTATCTAAACTTCTGGTTTGCAACACGATACAATAGTGCAGCAGCGAGCTTATTTTCTATGATTTTATCTACCTGAAATAATTATCGAAAGAGTGGCTGAAATAAACTAATTATAATGAATTGCTAAAGTCTAAAATATCACTTTCAACTATTGATCTATAGCCAAATTTATCAACTACTTTTCCATTATCAATAAGTACAATAAGAGGCATACTTCCGTCAGTAATTTTAAGGAACTCTCCTACTTCAATAGTTTTATATGGTATAACTGTAGTATTAGTTATATCAAAAAACGATTGGATTTTACTCTCACTTCCCCAAAAAACACAGGTAAATATTTCTGGGTTTTTAGACTCACTACCAATTACGTCCATTTTCTTTGCCGCCAACTTACAAAATCTACAAGATGCCCCATAGAAACTTATTATTCTCTTACCCTGCGACAGATTATTACTCTTAATATATTCATCTAAATACTCGGCATTATAAGTGGTTTTTGCGGCATAGTATTGCATCCTAAACGAGTCGGGAGGAGAAACTATCATCGGTATTGATATACTTACTATAAACAATATTGCAAAGGCAATTTTTTCAAACTTTCTTTTTATACTAAGCTTTGGCAAGCTCACAAATAGTAAGGCTATAATAATTATATTTTTAAGTATAGCAACAGTATGCGACATTACTAGCGCATCGCCAAAACAATGGCAGTGCTCCTTACTATCGCCAAATAATAGCGATAATATAAATATGGTAAATAATAGCATCATTACTAATGCCGAGATTATTGCTTCTCTGGCATATAATCCAATAAGAATAATAGCCCCCAAAAACAGTTCTATGGAAATCAATATTCTGGCAATAAGAAAAGAAAGGTTTAAACTAAAAATCCCAAAACTATAAATATAAACCTCGAATGAGTCTATAGAATTAAGCTTTAGGATAGCTGAAATAATGAATGTAATAGCTACTAGTATTTGCGCAATTTTTTTGAGCATAAAAAAGGTATTGTATTAATTAAAAAAATAGCCTTCGATATGAAGGCTATTTTAGTAAGTAGATCTTATTGCTCAACACATGTAAGTGTTTGTGTCATTCCACCAACAGTTTGAGTCAAATCGCTATCACTACAATCTCCCTCTTGAATTGTAAGCTCTGTAACAATATTGTCCATACCCTCCATTGACTGAGTACATTTACAATTTTTTTCTTTACTACAGCTCGAAACTGCAACTGCTGTAACAACAGCCAATAATAAAATAAAACGTTTCATTGATTTATTAGTTAGTATTATATAAGTGCTTACTCTAGATGGTTTTCAGCTACCCCAGTTTTAGTGTGTTTGTATAGCAAACTATACAATAGCAATATTACATCATTTTACGATAATAATTACATTTTAATTTAAGATAAACCTTGCCTAGGTTCAAGTATTAACTATTTCACCTTTCAAGCATTCATAAAACAATATTAGTAAGTCGGCATATAAGTTTTGTATAAAAATAATTAAAAAGGTAACTTTATTCCCTTATATAAGAAATATACTGACTTTTTCTAATTATGATAAAGAGAATTACAAAGGCAAAGGCACTTAAGCGGAATACCTAATCAAAGTATAATCTATCTAATACAATACCTTTTTAATATCTTGATTATCTACTAATTACAAATACAAATAGTTATAAAATGCATTTGCCCTGAAAAAAAATATAGAATAAGGTTATTATAAAAGAATTTTTTCGTAGTTTTACAGGAATATTTAGAAGTGTATCAGCCTAAAGAATATGTATTTGAAGGGCAAAAAGCCAGCCTGACGGCAGTCAGGGGGGAGTATATTCAGCGGCAAGCGTGCAAAAAGTAATGCGCCGAGCAGTGAAAAAGGCTGGGATAGGAAAAAATGCTACAATACACAGTTTACGACATTCATTTGCTACACATTTGTTGGAGCAAGGAACGGATTTAAGAT
>JAOZPM010000193.1:0-3712 GCA_029932765.1 Bacteroidales bacterium
AATGTAGGATTTCCTGTATTAATTCGCCCATCGTATGTACTTAGTGGCGCTGCAATGAATGTGGTTTCTAATATTAACGAACTTGATGATTTTCTTATCTTGGCTGCAAATGTGAGCAAAAAACATCCTGTGGTTGTTAGTGAATTTATTGAGCAGGCCAAAGAAATAGAATATGATGCCGTAGCCAATAATGGTGAAATTGTTGCTTATGCCATTTCCGAACATATCGAATTTGCTGGCGTGCATTCTGGCGATGCCACATTAGTATTTCCACCTCAAAAAGTATATTTTGAAACCATCAGACAAATAAAACGAGTTGCAATACAAATTGCTGAGGAATTAAATATTACAGGCCCTTTCAATATGCAATTTCTTGCCCGCGATAATTTTGTTAAAGTTATTGAGTGCAACCTCCGCGCTTCAAGAAGTTTTCCTTTTGTATCTAAGGTGTTGAATCAGAATTTCATAGAAATGGCAACAAAAGTAATGCTAGGAATTCATGTAGAAAAGCCTTCAAAAACTCTTTTCGATATTGACCATATTGGTATTAAAGCATCGCAATTTTCTTTTTCTAGGTTGTCAAAAGCAGACCCTGTATTAGGAGTTGATATGTCATCTACTGGTGAAGTAGGCTGCGTTGGAAATAGCTATTACCAAACAATACTACAAGCCATGCTTTCAGTAGGATATCAAATACCTAAAAAAGGTGTTTTATTATCTTCAGGAGATATTCGCTCTAAGGTAGAATTATTACACTCTTGTAGATTAATGCAAGAAAGAGGACTTACACTATACGCTACTCAAGGCACTGCAACTTTCCTTGAATCACATGGAATTGACACCATTGTTGTACATTGGCCCGATGATAACCGCAAGCCAAATGCTATGGATTTATTACAAGATAAAAAAGTAGATTTTGTGGTAAATATCCCTAAAAACTTAAGCGAAGGCGAGCTTAATAATGATTATACAATTCGACGTACTGCCATAGATTTGAATATTCCAATAATAACAAACTCACGCTTGGCAAGCGCATTTATTAATGCTTTTTGTGAAATTGAAGTTGGAAAATCAGCAGCAGATGTAATTGGAATTAATAGCTTGGATGAGTATTTTTAAATTTTGGCTATAACTTTTTTAGTTACGAATTATACTATTTGTTTTGTTAGGTATTTGTCCACGAATTTCACAAATTACACGAATTGTTTTTTGAGTTATAATAGTCGGCGTGCGTCTTTTTCGGACGTGACAGAAATTATAACTTCTTACAATATTACTTGATCTAATCAGCAACTTTAATGAAACCTGCGATATTTAAGAGCCTATTTCTTAACAAATTCACCCTTTAATTATCAAATTAAAATTGCAAGATAAATATCATTACCTAAGTAATATACTTGACTTTACAAGCACTTTATTCCTATAATAAAGTATTTTTGGGTAAACACTTGCTAGCCCATACCTCTCTAGAGTATGTGTTTTAAGTATTTCAATACTCACACTTTCGTTCTTACAAAAAGCCGTAGAATCATCTGAAAAAACCACAACTGATTTATCAGATTTAATTGTTTCTATTATTTTATCTAATGAATCATTATCAATCTTAAGACAAGATTGACAAACTCCTAAAGTACCAAAAGAAATAACAACTACATCTTCTTCAGAAAGGTATGCATTACCAAATTTATTCAATAAATCAATATACCTACTACTATAAACAGTATCAATAATATTAAAATCACCTACAAATAAATTATTATTTTCACCAACAATATCATTGTCACTACATGCACCTGGAATTATTACTAATAAAATAAAAATCCAAAATAAATTAATTTTCATGATTTATATCTAATTTAATACGAGTAATTACAAACTTATTCTTCATTCTATTTTTTAAAGCAATAATGCCGACCTTACTAATAAAGAATCTATTTAGAGAATATATATATTTCCTTTTTCCAAATACTACTTCTTCATTATATGAAAAATCATCATTAAAGACATTAACTCCAAAGACTTTATCACCCCATGTTTTTTTATACCCATCATCCGTATATTCCTCCATTTGCTTATCAAAAAATCTATAAAATAATTCATTATTATGATCATATACGAATCCATTATAAATAAATGATACACTTAAGTTTCTATTTTGCATGTCTTTTCGACCATAATTTACTCTGTCTAATTCAATAATAGGCTGATAAGATTTATGTACAATATCAAACTCTTCTATATTGCCATCATTTGTAATACTCCATTTAAGAATCTTATTACTAATTCCTGAAATTGACATATAAAAATCCATATTATTTGATGTGAGCATAAATGCATTTGCATGAAATCTTTTTGATGTTTTAAAATCACTGGAATATTTTGCATTTAGTATCGTCATTTTACGTGTAGAAATATTAACCTCTGCCGCAAACTCAATATCAGAATCATGATTCTTAATATCTTCTTTGTCATATCTTACTAAACTTGTTCTGAATGAGTTATTAGTACTATTATACACTACATCTTGAAAAACATCTTGCAAAAATAAGAAACTAGTATCTAAATCAGAATGAAAATATTTAAAATCACAGAGTGGATTAGTAAAACTAATAACTCTTACTTCATTTTGTTCAAACAGTATTAAACTATCGAAATTAATAACAGCCATACTCGATATATTATTACCATATTTTCCACTCAACACAAAAGAATCTTTATGCAAAACACTTTGATTAAAATACGAAATTCTTTGAATTAAATTTTTATTGTTAAATTTATAATAAAATACAACTGTATCACAATTATCAAATACCGAAAATAATTGAAAACTAGTTGAATTATTATCATTATGTACTATCGTATCATAATTAATTGTAAAATTAATTTCATTATTAATTACCTGTTTATCTTCACTCACGTAACTATCTCTGCAGCTAGAAATTAATAGTATTAATAGTATTACATTTAATAATATTCGCATCATTATTTAATTATTACATTAAAACAAGTAAGATTCCATAAAACCAATAACATATATAGCACAGTTCAAAAACGTTAAATCTAAACTAAATATGATTTTATTTTAATAAAACTATCAGTAAACAGTTGAATAACCTAACTGTCTACTGATTTTTTCTAATTTTAATTATTTTTAAGTTATTAATATAAAAACTAACAATATCTGATTATACTTATTAGTCATTTTTAATCAACACTAATACAGTATCTGGGTGATATGATAAATCATTTTCATACAAATACATAAAATAATCATAGTGCTCTAAAATAAAGATTTCTGTATATTCTAATTCAAAGCCTTCAGCCCAGTTTTCTAATTCAATTGCAGTAAAACTCGCCTCTAATGCATCTTCACTTGAGGAAGTACAATCAGTAGCCTTAGTACATGTACTTGTCTCCCAACTAGAAATAGAACACTTTGTTCCATTCTTATTACTTTCTGTTTTACAAGCAAAAGAACGATACTTTTTATCAACCTCTTGACGAATTTCTTGAATTTTCGGTTCTGTTTTAACTAACTCATCTTCTTTACTACAAGAGCTAGAAAACATTATTGTTGCTAGCATTACAGCTAATACTATTATCTTATTTTTCATTATTTGAATTCTTTAATTTGTGATTTATTTCTTTTATAATTTGCCTGCAATTGCGCCACTACTAATTTATCTAAAATAAGTGAGTGGCAATACCGCCC
>JAOZPM010000194.1:0-3674 GCA_029932765.1 Bacteroidales bacterium
TTTTACTATTGGATGCAACCTTTTTCCATAAAACTAATCATAGAAACTAGATTTACTACTTTTATAAACTTATAAAAATGAGCAAGTATGGGGAAGTTAACTATTTTTACTAGGCGCAATTATGTATTGATTATATCATTATTAATAATTTTTTTGATAGTAGTACTACTCCCTTCCTAATTATATCTACATCCAAGCATCTTTACTGCTCTCTATCTTAAATAGAATATAATTAGCAGTATTATAGGCAGTTTTACTTTCTATATAAGGAATTATAATTTGAGTTCCTGCAGCAGTATATAGCACTATGGTAGCCAAATTGCGCCTTTTCATAAATATACTTTGCTTTATACTAACCGACTGTATTTTATACATATACATTCGTTTATAAGTATTCCCAATTTGCCCTTTGTTAATTTCAATAATATCTTCGTTAAGCCTAAAATTACGCTTTCTATAATCAAGAAAAAGAAGCCCCGCCAATATCAGCTCTATTGATACTAGCGGAATAAAGAATCTAATATCCATAAGCTTATCGCCCAATAATAATAGCAAAATAATTGGAGATAATATAAGGGTAAATAATATAAAATTCTTAATAAAAAACCAGCCATGCGTTTTTACTGCTTTTGAAAACTCTTCATTATTATTATATAAATCTTCTTCTATTATTTTTTGTTGTTCACTACTGCAAGCAGGGATATTTATCTTCTGATCTTTTTTTACATTATTTGCAGCCGATGCTTGATATAAGGTCAAGCTTTTAAAGCCAAGAAACTTTTTTATGGGATTATCCTCATAGATTATCAATTGAATTTTTCGCAATGGAATATTAATTTTCTTTATATTTAGTAGCCCATAACTAATAATATAATTACTATCATCGTGTAGCATTCTGAAATTATAATACTTAATAATCATCTTAATAATTGATGCCACAAGAGCAAAAATAAAAAGCATTACAACAAATGTAATGAGAATACTTGTTCCTAATTGAGCAACATTTTCAATACCTTTCTCGGCATATTCTTCAATCTGACTTTGAAATCTATTTCCCAATTGATAATAAAAACTATAAACAAAAGCCACAACCACCATCAGATTTTTTAGATGATTCTGACTTATCCCAACTTTTAATAAATCCTCAACACTTAATGTAATAATTGGCTTATTAACTGCTTGCTGAGTATTTTTAATATTGTCGGAATTTATCTCATTATTTACCGAAGAATTAGTTCTTATTTGCCCAAATTTCCTCTCAAATTCTGATGCCAATTCCTTCTTTATTGCAATAAGTTCTATCTCTGCATTTTTGGCACCTGCGGTATCAATTTCTACCGTTACTACTCCCAATACTCTTTGAAAGATATTCTGCTTTATATTTACAGTCTGTATTCTATCAATAGCCACTGCAAGTTTAATTTTCTTAAGATAACCTTTGCGTACAACAAACTCATCTCCTTCTATATTAAATCTAAAATACCAATACGATAAACTTCCATTGATAAGAATAAATAGAGTTCCTGCAATGGTAAGCCAGAAGTATAACTCATTTTTATTATCGCCATCTTTTATTATAAAAAGAAGTAAGATTGGCCATGCACCTTTTAGAATTTTACGTAGAGTTTGCACTGCAAAAAGTAATAAACCTATGGGTGCTTGACGTTGTTTTTTCGACCAGTCTATATTACTCATTATCGGCAATTTTAAGACTTATCTCTTCCTTTAAAACTTCCGCAGTTTTGGGCATCAATCCTGGGATTAACAGATCGCTGCTGCCACCTCCTGCTGTAAACAGTACCAACTTTGATAAGCCAAACATACGAAGCATTATTCCCTGCCGGATTTCTAAATGCTGAATTCTGTTTTTTGGAACTGCGGTAGTTTTACGGAAAATATATCCTGTTTTATATACAATATCGTGTTTGCGAAGGATATAGCCTTTATGCGAAAAGCCCAATTGAACAAAACCCATACTTATAATCCAGAATGCAATAATTATATTGTAAGCAAGCCAAAATATCCAATTATCAACTTCTATATCGCTCAATAATTGGAAAACTATAAGCGCAATAATTGGCACAATAAAGAAAATCGTATTTCGTATAAATAAATACTTCTTATATCGTAAATCTATAGAAATATAATCTTTATCTTCTATTATTGGTAATTCACTAATTGTAATAGTTTGATTGTCGAAAAGCATATAGTATTTGTTTTTTATTATTATTCCCCTTTAACACCCATTACAAACTCCTCATAATTATCAGGGCTAATCACCTTAAATTCATGATTGGGATAAGTTCGGCTAAACGTCTTGGGAAGCTTCGTATTTTTATTTGCATTCCACTTAAACTCATAAGCGTATAGCGTTCCATCCATTTCTTCAATATAGTCTATTTCTTGCTGATTTTGCGTGCGCCAAAAATAGGTATTAGTCCAAATGTTATTATAATTTATAAGCTTTAAACGCTCACTAATCAGAAAGTTTTCCCATAGAGCACCAATATCTGTTCGCATTTCAAGAAGCCGAAAATCAGCAATTAAAGCATTCCGTATTCCATTATCGAAGAAATATATTTTACGGCTCTTGCTTAACTCTTTCTTATGATTTCGACTAAAAGAAGGCAATCTGAAAATAATATATACTTGTTCAAGCAATTGAATATATTTCTCAATGGTTTGATTATCTAGCCCAACGATTTTACTCAACTCATTATACGAAACTTCGCTCCCTAGCTGATAAGCTAATGCCTGCAATAGTTTAAGCAATTTATCAGTTTTTTTAATCTTATCCCATTGCAAGATATCCTTATATAAATAGCTGTCTGATATCAACTTTAACATTTCTTTTTCCTTACCTGCCGATGTTATAACTTCTGGATAATAACCGAAAACCAATCGATGAGGGAGCAATCTGTTTTCCTCAATAAACCCGTGTTGATTTACCATTTCTTCAAAGGAAATAGGGAAAATCTTAAACTCGAATTTTCGTCCTGTAAGAGGTTCATTTATCTTATTAGCTAACTCGAAAGCAGATGAACACGTAGCAATCAGCTGCAAATCGGGCATTTGGTCTGTTATTAATTTAAATTTTAGGCCAATATTTTTAATCCGTTGTGCTTCATCAACAATGATAAATTTATAGTTTGCAAAACTAGCTTTTAAGCGTGTTGCAGATGTGGTTTCAAATATCTTATGGGTATCCAAATCATCTCCATTCAGCCAAAGCACATCATCTTTACCTGAAAAAAGCTCTTTCAATAATGTAGTTTTTCCTGTTTGTCGAGCACCAAAAAGGATAATCGATTTTTTCGTCCCTATTTTCTTCTTGATTTCATTAAGTAATATTCGCTTAACCATGGTATTAAGTTTTTATCCAACAGCAAATATACGATAATTTGCGAATGTAGTCGCAAATTATCTAGATATATTGCGATTACATTCGCAAAACTTACTACTATTTTATATACCCTTGATTATCTACCAATTAAACCCTGTATTTTTTAGTGCAAATTTACAAACAGCACAAACAGGATAATTCACAAGAAATTATCTAACTGAAGTTTCGCACCTAATAAATACAGCCCTTTAGGATGAATTTATTAGTAAAAACAACCATAAATTACAATGTTATTATTTTAATATCAGTACGTTATCATGATAGATGTGTC
>JAOZPM010000081.1:0-13735 GCA_029932765.1 Bacteroidales bacterium
AAAAAAAGCCAATTTCATTTCTGAAATTGGCTTCAATATATATTTTAAAGTATTAAGCTTTTTCCGGAATAGGTTCTCCAGTAGCTTTTGAAATAATCTCGTCATCGGTAAGAATTCTACCACAATACTCACAAACAATAATTTTCTTATGCGTGCGAATATCTAACTGGCGCTGTGGTGGGATTTTATTGAAACAACCTCCACAAGCATCACGGCCAATTGCAACAACTGCAAGACCATTTTTCATATTATCACGAATACGTTTATAAGCAACCAAAAGGCGATCGTCAATAAACTTTTCATTCTTCTCAGACTCTGCAAGTAATACTTTTTCTTCTTTTTCAGTTTCAGCAATAATCTCATTAAGTTTATCATTTTTAGCTTGTAGATCAGCCTCACGTTCAGTAAGTTTCTCTTTAGCTTCAACAATAACCTCTTTCTTCATCTGAATAGCATAGCTGTATTCTTTAATACGCTTTTCTGCTAACTGAATCTCAAGATTTTGATATTCAATCTCTTTAGTCAATGAATCGTACTCTCTGTTATTTCTAACATTCATACGTTGGTCTTCGTATTTCTTAATAAGAATAGCTCCTTCAGAAAGAATAGCCTCTTTTGCTTGAATATCCTTTTCTACATCCCCAATCTCAGTATTAAGCTTTTCAATACGAGTTTGTAAACCTTCCACATCATCTTCAAGATCTTTTACTTCTAATGGCAATTCACCACGAATAATTCTAATTTTATCAACTTTAGAATCAATATCTTGTAATTTGGCTAAAGCCACTAACTTATCTTCTACTGAAATATCAGCATGATTATCTTTTTTCACTTTGTCAGCTGTTGATTTGCTCATGGGTTATTTTTTGTTAAATTCCTGATTACAAATAATTTACCGGATTTGTACTAATGTCCGAAATTTGGATTGCAAATGTAGGTAATTTTTCTTTAATAATACTCAATAATAATGTGTTTGTAAAATGTTCGCTTTCATAATGACCAATATCTGCAACTAATATGGAATTGTCGGCATCAAAAAACTCGTGATACTTAATATCGCCAGTTATATATACATCAGCACCAGCTCTTTTAGCCTTAGAAATAAGGAACGCACCACTACCTCCACAAATTGCCACTTTTCGGACTTTCTTATTAAGCAAATTCGTGTATTTTATGCCTTCAGCCTTGGTAATTTCTTTTACATTATTAAGAAAAACTAATTCCTCTTGTGGCTCGCTAAGTTCTCCAATAATACCTGCACCAATATTGCTGATATTATTCTCTATTTTATAAATATCGTATGCTACCTCCTCATATGGATGCGCATTCATTAATGCTGCAATTATCTTCGATTTTATATGACTAGGAAATATAGTTTCTAATCTAATTTCAGCTTCATTATGCATTTTGCCAATATTACCAACAAAAGGAGTACTTCCTTCTTGGGCGCGGAAAGTTCCTATACCCTTTGCTTCAAAGCTACAGCTATCATATTTACCAATATGCCCAGCTCCTGCTTCAAAAATTGCCTGTTGCATTTTCTCTTTGTAGTCTACGGGGATATAAGTCACCAATTTATTTAGTAGGTTTTTCTGAGGGCTAAGGGTTTTTATGTTTTTCAGATTTAGTTTCTCTGCCAAAATCTTATTTGTTCCATTTATTACATTGTCCAAATTAGTATGGGCAGCATAAAGTGCAATATCATTCTTAATGGCTTTGATTACTATTCGCTCAACATAATTGCTCCCATTAAGCTTCTTAATTCCACTAAAAATAATAGGATGGTGAGAAATAATGAGATTTGCCCCAATTTTAATTGCCTCGTCAATAACTTCTTCAGTTACATCAAAGCTTATTAGCGCTTTATTAACCTCCATATTGCTAGAGCCAACTACTAATCCAGCATTATCATACGACTCTTGTAAGGCAAGCGGCGCATAGTCTTCTATAATTGAAATTATATCTTTGAGTTTCATCTTTTTGGCCTTTGATAGTTTAAAGCAAAGTTAGGAAAATATTTTGAGATATTTATGGCATAATATCTATATATCAAGGCAAACACATTTAAATTATTTCATCAGAAAAATAAATAATAACTTATTAAGCATTATCTTTCTTTAAAATTATTCTTTACTTATTAATTTCATACTTTTCCAACTGCATATTGTAGGAGCTAAAAATACCCAACCCTCCTTCTACATTATTATACATTATTATTGGTTCGGTAAATGGGCCTTTTTCGTAGGAATTACCCAAATTCTTATGATAAAGATAATAATGCTCATCACAATTTATTATATACACCTTCATTGAATCTGCCTGCAAATCATGATCTCCTCTTATTTCAATAGTACGTGTTTCTCCTTTAGCAAATTCATATAAATCACTTTCATAATAATTACTATACCAATAATTATACATATAGAAGTTGCTATTTAATCTATAATAATTTATATCGTTACCATTATTGCATGTAATCTTAAATTTATGTATTCCCTCACTATATCCATCTTTATATGTTTTAGTCTCAGAACCCAAATACTCAAAATCATAAACTGGCTCTGTAATAATAGTGCATTCTGAAGTTACTTTTTCTCCTCTATAGCTAACATTTAACTTAAGATTATCTCCTGCATTAAACTGTACTTTATCAGAAAAAAAAGTTAAATTATGATTATCAAAAGTTAAATTATGGTTTATTCCTCCACTACTAACCACTGCCGTAACTTCATCATAATTGAGCTGTACACTCCCCGAACTATAATAAATTGGGTGCGACATACTTACTTTAAGACTAATAGTATCGTTTTGTGATGATATAAATGCAGCAACAACAAGTTGTGGTTCATTGTCTGGGATATCAATATCGGCATTCTTTTCGCAAGAACTTATTAGTACTAATATTAAAAATGTAGCTATAATGTATATATATGTTTTCATCCTATATTAAATTAAAATTTGAGATAATAAGAAACTCCTGGTAAAATTGGAAAAAGCGAAACCTGTTTTAATACAGTTTGCTTAGTATTATGGTCATAACCAGTATAATAATAAAAAGGGTTTTGACGGCTATAAGCATTATAAAGAGAGACTTCTATTACTCTTTCTCTACCTTTTTTAAGTTTTTTCTTGAACTGAGCTCCCACATCCAAGCGATGATAAGCCGCCATACGGAAAGAGTTTTTATCTCCATAATGATTAGTCTGGTAGCTATTAAAGTATGAAAGCCCTTGCCCCGGATAATTACTTCCAACACCACTAGGATTGTGGCCATAAGCAGTATAAGTACTCTTTGCTAAACTAACAGCATCGCCTGTACCATATATCCAAGTTGCACTTAAGGTTATTTTTTCGTTAAGCTTATAAATCCCCACTATTGAAAAATCATGTCGCCTATCATGCCTAGGGAAAAATTCTTTGCCATTATTCAACTCATCAAACTGATATTTTGTTAATGAAAGAGTGTATCCTATCCAGCCAGTAAGCTTTCCAAACTTACGTTGTAATAGAACCTCTATTCCTGTAGAATAACCCTTACCTGTAGTAACTGCGTCTTCATAATTAAACTCCTCAGAAGAAGTAGGGTCGTCAAACATCATAAAGCTAGCTCCCTCTTTATAGGAAATTATATCAGTCATGGTTTTATAGTAAGCCTCCACAGAAAGTGAAAAGTTAGGATCTTCGAAATCCTTAGCCATTCCTAAAGCAAATTGTTTCGATTTTTGAGGGCCAACCCTATCGGTAGAAGGCACCCAAAGGTCGGTTGGTAAGCCTATTCCTGTAGAAGTTAGCAAATGCACATATTGACTCATTTGAGCATAGGATGCTTTTATACTTAATAAATCAGTAAGCATATAAGATGCTAAAATTCTAGGTTCCAAATCAAAATATGATTTTGCATTATAGTTAAAATTACTAAATCTAAGCCCCATATTAACTTTAAAACGATTAAAAGCTTTCCACTCATCTTCAATATATGCAGAAGTTTCTATGGAGTTTAGCTCTTTAGCATTTAGCTCAGTATCAAAACCTTTCTGCTCATAAACAATAGCACTAGGCGTAAATAAATGATTGGTTATAGCTCCTCCATATCTTATATAATGTTTATTATTTGGCACCCATGTTAAATCTGTTTTAATTCCCAAATCCCTAATTCCAGATTTATATCTTAAATGAGAAAAGTCATCACCATCTTCTTCTTCCATCTCAATAACAAATTGATAATTACTAAAAATAAAAGATGTATTGCTGAATAGCTTATTTGAAAACTGATGATTCCACCTAAAAGTTCCTGTGGCATTTTCCCAAAACAACTTAGAATCAGAGGTCTGATCTTCCCATGTATCATGTGAATAAAACTTATCTCTGCCAAAATATCCACTTAGATAAAGTTTATCCTTATCCGAAATTTCATAATTAGCTTTGGCGTTCAAATCGTAAAAATAGTATCCCGCTGTACTACCTCCACCTTCCATAGATGCAATTATTGGAGCAGCAAGTACATCAACATAAGATCTACGTCCTGAAATAATAAAAGATGATTTGTTCTTTATTATTGGGCCTTCCAATAATAAACGCGATGAAAGAAGCCCAATACTAGCTTCGCCACCAAATTCTTTTCTATTACCATCCTTAAGGCTCATATCTATTACCGAAGAAAGCCGTCCACCAAAACGAGCAGGGAATCCACCTTTATAAAGCTCTATACTTTTTATAGCATCGCCATTAAAAACTGAGAAGAATCCAAAAAGGTGCATTGCATTATAAACCACCGCATCATCAAGTATTACAAGATTTTGGTCGGGACCACCACCCCTGACATAAAGCCCTGACGAAGCTTCACTTCCTCCCCTAATACCGGGCATAAGTTGTAATACTTTAAAAACATCCTTTTCGCCCAAAAGTGCTGGAATATCACGCACTTGCTTCACAGGAACACTTACAACACTCATAACTGCTTTATCAGCAATTTTTTCATCTCTATTACCATAAACATCTACTTCGCTTAAGTCAGTATTCGATTCTAAATAAATATTGATAACAGAATCCTTATTAAAAGTTTGTGCCATAATAATTGGCTCATAACCCACATAAGAGAATACGATTTTAGCCTCCTGAGCGAGAATTGTTAATGAATAAAACCCATAAGAATTACTTATTGTACCTATTTGAGTTCCTTTTATATAGATATTCACACCTATTAATAGCTCATCAGAAGCTTTCTCGCGCACATATCCAGAGATGGTAATATCTTTTGCTTGAGAAAAAGATGATAATCCTAAAAATAGAATTATTATGGTAATTATATATTTCATATTTACTATTAGATAATTCGACTTTATTATAAAAATCAAAGTTAATTAAATAAAACCTGCAAATTGGTGTCTTTGTGTTATTTATTAAACATATTAATTGTTGATTTATTATAGCCTATAGATTCTTTCAAATTAAAAAGCTTGCATAGTTGCCCAATAACCAAATTCTTTATTACATTTGCCCTAAGCGAGAGTTTTTATACTCATACGGGTCTTATCCCGTACGAAAAGCAATTACAACCAATATATTTCGCAGCAATGATATCGGCATTGCTTATATAAAATACTAAATGGTGTAATAAATACGTTAAATTATTAAAATATAAAATATGCAGATAAATAAAAATATTGCAATAAGTGATAATGGATTTCTTTTTAACCCTAGCACAGGAGAATCATATAATCTAAATACAACAGGGACAGAGCTCCTAAAACTTATTAAAGAAGGAAAGTCTCTTAAAGAAATTACCACCATATTTTTAGAAAAATATGAAACTTCTGATATTATTATTGAAAAAGACTATCAAGATTTCGTAAAGATTTTAGATCAATACAACTTAACCGAAGAAGCAGAATCATAATATGGACAAAAAATATACTATTGCATTAAGTGGTCTTAATGCCATTGATAGCCCAGGCCCAGGCGTAGCAGTTGCGCGAGGACTAAAAGAGGCGAAGAGTTTTAATGCTCGACTTATTGGTTTGATTTATGAGAGCCTTGAACCTGGTGTTTATATGCCCGATCTTTTTGATAAAATATATCAAATTCCATATCCATCAGCAGGAATTGATGTTTTAAAAGCTCGTTTAGAGTATATTAATGAAAAAGAAGATTTGGATTTGATTATTCCTAATTTTGATGCAGAGCTTTTTTCTTTTATGAAGTTAGAGAGTGTTCTTAAGCGAATGGGGATATCCACTTTCCTGCCAACAATTGAACAATTTGAAGAACGTCATAAAATAAATCTTCCTGAATTTGGCGAAAAATATGACATCAATGTTCCTGCTTCTAAAGCTATTTTTAATGCTTCAGAATTAAACCAATTGGTATCAGAGTTTGAATTTCCCATGGTGATAAAAGGCAAATTTTACGATGCTTATATTGCTCATAGTATGGATCAGGCTCATATATTTTTCCAAAAAATAAACACAAAATGGGGATTACCAATAGTTGTTCAAAAATTTGTTCAGGGCGATGAGTATAATGTTACTGGCCTTGGCGATGGTAATGGAAATACAATAGCAGCAGTGCCTATGCGCAAACAATATATTACGGACAAGGGTAAAGCTTGGGGTGGTATTTCCATTGATAATAAAGAACTTATTAAACTTACTGAGCATTTTATTAGCCAAACAAAATGGCGTGGAGGTTTTGAGTTAGAATTAATGAGAACTAAAGATGGAAAGTTTCATCTGATAGAAATAAACCCACGAATGCCAGCATGGATATACCTTGCAGTAGGTGTTGGACAAAATATTCCTGAAGCTCTTACAAAGCTTGCAATGGGAGAAAATGTAATACCTTTTGATAAATACGATATTGGCAAAATGTTTGTCCGATATGCCTATGATATGATAGTAGACCTTAACGATTATCAAACAATAAGTACCACTGGTGAGTTATAGTTTATTTAACAAAACTCTTAAAAAAAATAGCAAAAATGACAAAACTAAAATACGAAAGACCCATAATTAAACGCCTAGAAAGTTCTATGCCAAATAAATTTGGCTTAAGCGCTAAGCATGAGCCCAAAACTAATATTGATGGCGTTATAATTAAAGATTTAATAACAGAATACGGATCACCATTATTTGTAATCTCCGAAAACACTATTCGAAGCACATTTCAAAAAGCAAAGCGTGCTTTTAATACTAGATATCCTAAAGTGCAGTTTGCTTGGAGCTATAAAACAAATTATCTATCTGCAATATGCAATACTTTTCACCAAGAAGGATCGTGGGCAGAGGTAGTTTCTGGTTTTGAATACGATAAGGCAATCGGTAATGGAGTGGATGGTCAACATATTATTTTTAATGGCCCCGATAAAACAGAGGCTGACTTACAAAAAGCTATTACAAATAAATCATTAATTCATATTGATCATCATGATGAGTATTATATGATACTTAAGATTGCTGAGAAGATAAATATACGACCACAAGTTGCCATAAGAGTAAATATGGATACGGGCATCTACCCTATGTGGGATAGGTTTGGTTTTAATTTTGAGAATGGTGAGGCCTGGGATATTCTAAATAAAATAATGATGAATAAAAAGATGGACCTAATAGGACTTCATGCCCATATTGGTACATATATGATGAAAGCAGAACCATACGGAATAGCCACATCTAAACTTGCCGACCTTGCGGTAAACATAAGTCAGAAATTTAAACACAATATTAAATATATTGATTTAGGTGGAGGTTTTACTTCCAATAATACTCTAAAAGGAGCTTTTTTACCTGCTGAAGACACAAATCCTACTTTCGACGATTATGCAGAAGTTATAACTTCTGCACTATTAAATAGTAAAATAAATCCTGATAATTTACCTACTCTTATTTTGGAAACTGGCAGAGCATTAATTGATGATGCAGGATCGCTTTTAGGGACAGTAATAACAAATAAAAGAGATAGTAAGGGAGCTAGAAATACTGTTTTAGATATAGGAGTAAACATTTTATTTACCAGTTTCTGGTATAATCATAAGATTACTCCAGCGCAAGCATTCTCTAGCCATATGGAAGACACAAAAATATATGGTCCTCTTTGTATGAATATTGATGTAATTCGAGAATCTGTAAGTTTACCTCCTCTTAACACTGGCGATAATGTTATTATTCATCGTGTTGGAGCATATAATATGACTCAGTGGATGCAATTTATCACGCTTCGTCCAGCGGTGGTAATGATTTCTGAAAGTGGTGATGTAAATATTATTAGAGAAGGAGAGAAAACTGAAAGTGTTACTAAGTTTGAGAAAGTACCTCCACATCTTAAAGTTTTCGAATTATAGTTGTTTTTAAGAATCTATTTTATAATCCACAATTTGAAAAATATCAAATTGTGGATTTTTTTGTACTAACAATAATTATAAACAAAAGTGATGCCTATTATGCAAGGAGTATTTGTCTATGGATTTTATTAATAATACACTCATATATATTACAACTTACATCAACATTTCAAATATTATCAAAAAAAGTTTTTCATTCTCAAAAAAAATGTACTTTTAGTTTTTAACCACAGACCAAAACTAATGGTAAAAATACTTAATTAATAGAAATTATGAAAAATTATAAACTTATATTTATAATCTTAATTATTTTGCTAATTAGCTCATGTACAATGAATGAGCAAGCAAATCAAAGGGTGGATTTATTTGAAAAGACAAAAGAACTAGCTCAAAACAGAAATGATGAATTATTCGGCATTTTTGATGAATCAATGAGTGTAAAAGAGGAGAATTATCTAAAGTTTTTGTATTCGTATATGCCACTATCCGACTTGGCTGATTATGATGGCAATTTTTATCTGCACCATGTACGCACATCGATAAAAGCTCAGCAGGAAGTAGAGTGGGCTGCTAAAATTCCTGAAAATATTTATAAGCATTTTGTTCTGCCTTATAGGGTGAATAATGAAAACCTCGATACTGCAAGAATCGTGTTTTATAATGCACTAAAAGATCGCATTAAGGGTATGAATATGTACGATGCAGCCATTGAAGTAAATCATTGGTGCCATCAGAAAGTGGAGTATCATTCTGCCGATGGCAGAACATCTTCACCGCTAGCAACTTTGAAAACTGCTTATGGTCGTTGTGGTGAGGAATCTACTTTTGCTGTGGCAGCAATGCGCTCGGTTTGTATTCCTGCCCGTCAGGTTTATACTCCACGTTGGGCTCATTCCGACGATAATCATGCTTGGGTAGAAGTTTGGGCCGATGGACAATGGTATTTCCTAGGAGCTTGTGAGCCTGAGCCTGTACTAAATTACGGCTGGTTTCGTGAGGCTGCTACTCGTACAATGCTTGTACATGCTAGGGTTTACGGAAAATATGAGGGTGACGAAGAGGTTAATGTGCATACTAGTCAGTACGACGATATTAATGTGGTAGATAGATATGCAAATACCTATAAGCAGTATATAAAAGTGGTGGATAAAAATGGTAATGCAGTGGAGAATGCCACTGTAGAATATCAGCTTTATAATTATGCCGAGTTTTATCCTATTACCAAAAAGCAGACTGATGCCAATGGGATATCATTCCTAACAACAGGTTTAGGGGAATTGCTTATTTGGGTAAGAAATGACGATAATTATGGATTTTGTAAGCTTCGAATTGCAGAGAAAGACACTGCAATAATAGCTATGAATAATCCCAAATTTGAGAACGTATATTGGGAGTTGATACCTCCGCCCGTTTCTGATAAAAATAAAGTTGTTCTTTCAGAAGAGCAAATGAATGGTAATAAAGTGCTACTGCAAAGAGAGGACTCTATCCGAAATGCATACGTGAGCTCTTTTATTTCTGAGGAAGAATTTCTAAAAGACCATGAAGCTCGCTTTTGGCAATATGTGAAAAAGAGCCGTGGAAATTATAAGGAGATTATAGCTTTTATTGATGGGAATAAAGGCGTTATTTGGAGAGAAGCTATGCTTGATAATATTGCTGAAAAAGATCTTCGCGATAGCAAATCCGAAATTCTTAACGATCATTTAAATGAAACATTTCCTTTTGCAGGACGCTACTCTGAGGAGGTTTTTGCAAAGTATATTCTCAACCCTCGTGTGGAACTTGAAATGCTGAAGCCTTATCGTTCATTTTTCAAGAAAAATATATCTTTTGAATTAACGAAAAGCTTTATTAAAGACCCTCAAAATCTAAAACTTTGGATTGACGAAAATATTAAAATTGATAACGAACGTCAGGCTTATAATTTGCCATTGACTCCTGTGGGGGTATATAAACTTAGGGTTTCTGACACCCGTTCGCTTAAAATATTTTTTGTGGCAGTATGTCGCACTTTTGGTATTCCTGCTCGCCTTGAGCCCGGTACTACCACAGCGCAATATTTGCAAGATGGACAGTGGAACGATATATACTTTGAGACTAAACCCAAAGATTATAAGAAGGTGAATATTGAGTTTAATGTTGTAGATAAAAACCTGAAATTTACACCTCAATATTATCATCATATCACTCTTGCTCGTTTCGAAAATAATAGATTTAATACTCTAAAATTTGGTGAATATCAGAATATTAGTGAGATTGGTAAATTTCAAGTGCGCCCAGGAAAATATCAGCTTATTACTTCCAATAGATTGGCTTCAGGAAAAATATTAGTGGATTTGCAGTATATAAAAATTACTAAAGATACAGTGTTGGATTTAACTTTCCCCACAGAGAGAAAGCAGAAGCAAATAATAGGAAGCATGAGTCGTGAAAAGCTTAGTGAGCTCGTTTTTAGTGATGATAGTAATGCTAATCAAATACAAAAGAATGAGGATATTGTTATTGCAATTATTCAGCCCGATAAAGAGCCAAGCAAGCATGTACTTAACGATATGCAACTTATAAAATCGGACTTCAATAAGCTAAATAATACCATAGTCTTTCTGATTCCAAAGAAAGATATGTCGGCTACTTTTAAGAAATCGGATTATCCAAACCTACCAAAACATGCTATATTTAAAGTGGTGGAAGGCGATATTCTGCAATTATTGGATATTGATATAAAAACAAAGCAAGCCACTTATCCAAAGGTTATGATAGCAAAACCCAATGGTGACATATACTATCTGCAAGAAGGATATAAGATTGGTGTTAGTAACGATTTATTGAAGTTGCTTTAAATAGGTTTTTTTATAGTTTTTTTGTTGTTCATAATCAAGATTCTATAATTATATCAGGAACCAACATCATAATAATTCACAGTAATTAATAACATTAACTTAATATTGAAATATTTTCAAAATAGTTATTTAATTTTCTACATTTGCTCTTTAATATGGTTTATAAATTTATTCTATGGAAAGCATATATTTAATCTTAATAGTAATACTATTTGCACTTGCAATTTCTGATATAGTAGTAGGAGTTAGTAATGATGCTGTGAACTTTCTCAATTCAGCAATTGGCTCAAAAGTAGCTTCTTTTAAAGTCATTATGGCTATAGCAGCCGTAGGTATTTTTGTTGGTGCAACTTACTCTACAGGAATGATGGAAGTAGCTAGGAAAGGTATTTTTCATCCTGAACTATTCAATTTTCAGGAGATTATGTTTCTATTCTTGGCAGTAATGATTACTAATATAATATTGTTAGATGTTTTTAATTCCTTTGGAATGCCTACATCCACTACAGTATCAATAGTATTTGGATTATTAGGTTCAGCTGTTGCAATTGCCTGGTATAGAATCCATACCGATGCCAGTGCAAATCCAGAATTAATGAATTATATTAATTCAGCAAAAGCATTACAAATTATTTCAGGGATATTGCTCTCAGTTATAGTAGCATTTACCGTAGGCGCAATAGTTCAATGGTTCTCGCGGCTTCTATTTTCTTTTAACTACGCTAAAAGGTTTAAGTATTTTGGCTCAATATGGGGAGGAATAGCTATTACTTCTATTACCTATTTTATACTAATAAAAGGCTTGAAAGGCTCTCCTTATGCCTCACATATAATGGAAGATGGTACTCAGTTAATGGATTGGGCACAGTCGCATAGCTTCCAAATTATAGGAGTAAGCTTAATAATTTGGACTATTATATTGCAAATAATGCAATGGTTAAAATTAAGCATCCTTAAATTTATTGTTCTTATAGGAACATTTGCTTTAGCATTAGCTTTTGCCGGTAACGATCTTGTTAACTTTATTGGCGTGCCACTGGCTGGCTATAATGCTTATGAATATTGGATACATTCTGGTACAGCGGCAGATCAATTTATGATGTCGCAATTATCGGGAAAGGTGCCAACAGAATTATACATTCTTGTTATTGCCAGTATTACGATGATTTTAACACTTTATTTCTCTAAGAAATCTAGAGCTGTTGTTAAAACATCACTTGACTTAAGCCGTCAGGATGAAGGAGATGAGAGATTTGGATCTTCTATTATGGCAAGAAATATTGTAAGAGGTTCTAGAAAAACAGCCATGGCTGTCGACAATATATTACCCTCTAAAATGAAACTGTTAATTAATAGGCAATTTGATTTACAAGAATACAAAAAGAGTATTTCTAATGATGAGAACCCGCCTGCATTTGATATGATTAGGGCTTCGGTGAACCTTGTTGTAGCTAGTATTCTTATTGCAATTGGAACTTCATTAAAGCTTCCTCTCTCCACTACTTATGTCACTTTTATGGTTGCTATGGGAACTTCTTTATCTGATAAAGCTTGGAACAGAGAAAGTGCTGTTTTTAGAATTACTGGTGTTATTTCTGTTATTGGTGGATGGTTCTTTACTGCATTTTCGGCTTTTTTAAGCGCTTTTATTGTTGCTATTTTATTTAGCTATGGCTCATTTTATATGATTTTTATAATGACGGCCATTGCAACTTACTCTTTAATTAAATCAAATTTCTTTAATAAGAAATTTGATGAAAGTTCTGATGAAGAATGTATCGAAGATATTGCTGACGACAATATTTTAATTAGAAGCACTAATAATGTTGTAAAAACATTGTCTAATATTAATAATGTTTTTGATAACCTTATCGAAGGTTTAGAGAATGAAGACAGAGCTTTACTGAAAAATGTTAAAGCAGAAGTTAAAGAGATGACTAAACGCTCTAAATACCTTAAAGATACTGTATACAAAACCATTAAAAAGCTTAATAAAGACTCTATTTCTACAAGTCACTTCTATGTGCAAGTTCTTGATTATCTAAGAGAATCAACTCATTGCATGGAATATATGGCTAAACCAACTTTTGCACATGTTGATAACGATTTTTCAAGATTACTCGATGTTCAATTTAAAGAGTTAAAATTAATTTCAAAGAAATTACGCGACTTTTACCAATTAATATTTGAAGTGATTGAGACAAAGGATTATGCCAAAGTGCAAGCTATTATTGATATTCGTGAAAAACTTATTAAAGAAATTGAATCATATAGGAAGAAGCAAATAAAGCGCCTTAAACGTGGTAAAGTCGGTAGTAAAAATAGCATGCTCTATTTAGGCTTATTGCATGAAACAAAGAATCTGCTATTGCATAGCGTTAATCTTATTAAAGCACAAAGAGACTTTGACGATTATAAAATAGGATAGTGTTGTGTGTTAGGTGATATGTGTTGAAGTGTTATCACACACAACACACCAACATACATCACACACCCCACCTAATTCCCCCATATTAAACATTTTGTTTTAAACATTTTGTTTAGTAAGAAAAACGTA